>CAIYXO010000710.1 GCA_903930165.1 uncultured Verrucomicrobiota bacterium
TCCAAGACGCTCACGCGACGCGACAGGCCCTGTTGAAGCCATCGAATGCGGCCCTTCCGCTTCAGTTCTCCCGCGTCAGGCGGCCGTCGCGGCCGACCCGGTAACGGACTCCCCGCCACACCACCCGGTCGCCGAACAATGCCGCCGCCCACACGGCCACCCCGAGCAGATCCCTCGGGACCGCCATCGCAAAAACCCATCCCTCGGCCGAATGCGGACGGCCCGGAATGGCCGCCAACCTCGCGGCCAGTGACTGCGCCATCCACGACCGGGCGAGGAGGAAGAACGCGAACAGGCCGAGGAGCCGGAACGCCCAGGGATCCGGGATCGCCGCCGTGAACCACACCGCCACCGCCGCCAGCACCGGCCAGAGCGTCCCGTTCGAGAGGATGCTCGCCGCGTACGGCGCGGGACGGCAGACGCGGATCGTGCGGTTCCAACGCACCTGGTGCGCCCACACGGCCGCCCAACCCGACGGTGCGTCCAGGCATTCCACCACGACCGGCGACAGCTCCACCTTCCAGCCGGCCTTCACCAGCCGGTGGCCGAGTTGGAAGTCGTCCGCCAGGTGGTCCGCCAACGATCGGAATCCACCGATCTGATCGAGGGCCTTGCGGCGGACAAGCATCGCGGCGCCAAGGGCGAAATCCATCGGCGCCAACATCCGGGACTGCAGCACCTGGCTCCAGAAGTCCGCGTTCGCCGCCACCGCCTCCCAGCGCATCGCCGCGGTGACCGGGTTGGCGAGCCGGTAGAAGCCGTTCACCAGTCCCACCGCCGGATCCCGCAGCGGCATCACGAGGTTGGCGAGGAAGTCCGACGGAACGCGCACATCGGCGTCGCTGACCAGGATGAGCTCGTGCACCGCCAGGGACTCGGCCTGGGCGAGCTTGGAGACCTTGGCGTTGACGCCGACCAGTTCGGGAAAGACGCACAGTCGGGCGTCACGGTTCGGATGGCGCGCCAACAGGACACGGACGAGGTCGCACACCGGATCCGCGGGATCCTGGACGAGGAACAGCACCTGGACCGGACCGGCGTACACCTGCCACATCCAGCTCTCGAGGCATTCCAGCGTGTGGGCGTCGCAACCCTTCAACGGCTTGAGCAGCGTGATGCCCGGGGCGTCCCGGTGGTCCGCCACACGCTGGTGCAGCGGGAAGCGGCGTGCGGCCAGGAACTGCCAGGCCACGATCCCGAAGCTCAGGATCGCCAGGCCGACCAACACGATGGCGGGAAGCGCGCCCATCGGAGTCCCTCAGCGGGCGGCGCTCCCGACCGCATCCTCCCAGCGGCCGCCGGCCAGCCGCTCGGAAAGGCCGCGGACGATGTCCCCGACGATGGCGGGGCCTTCGTACACCAGTCCGGTGTACACCTGCACGAGGGACGCGCCGGCGGTGACCTTTTCCCAGGCGTCCTGGGCGTCGAGGACGCCGCCAACGCCGACGATCGGAACCCGGCCCGAGGTCTGACGGTACAGGTGCCGGACGACCTCGGTGCTGCGGGCGGCGAGGGGGCGTCCGCTCAATCCGCCCGTCTCACGGTAGACGCGCTGGGCCAGGTGGTCCTGGAAGTTCGGCCGGGCGACGGTGGTGTTGGTGGCGACCAGCCCGGCGAGGCGTCGCGGCTCCACCAGGCTGACGATCTCGTCCAGCGCCTCGAACGTCAGGTCGGGCGCGACCTTCACCAGGATCGGCTTCGTCACCCCGCCGGCCGCGAGTTCGGAGTTCACCGCCTGGAGCGTGTCGAGGATGGCGTCCAGGTCGGCGCGGTCCTGGAGCTGGCGCTGGTTCGGGGTGTTGGGCGAACTGACGTTCACCACGAAGAAGTCGGCCAGCGCCCACAACGCGCGGAAGGAGGCGGCGTAGTCCTCGGCGGCGGACTCGATCGGGGTCATCTTCGACTTGCCGAGGTT
The DNA here is from genome assembly GCA_903930165.1 of uncultured Verrucomicrobiota bacterium. GTDB lineage: Bacteria > Verrucomicrobiota > Verrucomicrobiia > Limisphaerales > UBA9464 > SXXZ01. Next base: position 1,916 of record CAIYXO010000710.1, read on the forward strand.
GATGCCCACGGGATGCGCCGGCCAAAGGCCCTCGGAGCGCCAGGCCCGGAGGCGTTCGGCCAGCGCGACGGCGCCGCCGTTGTTGAAGCCCATGCGGTTGACCAGCGCCTCGTCGTCGACGCACCGGAACATCCGGGGAGCCGGGTTGCCCGGCTGGGCGTGCCAGGTGACCCCGCCCAGCTCGCTGAAACCGAATCCCATGGAGCGCCAGGCGGGGACCGCGGCGGCCTGCTTGTCCATGCCCGCGGCGAGTCCGACCGGGTTCGGGAACCGGAGTCCGAACGCGGTCACCGGCAGGTCCGGGACCTCGTATACCGAGGAGATCAGGTCGCGGGCCACGTCGATGCGGCTGGCCATGGAAAGGAGGCCGAGGGTCCGGTTGTGGACGCTCTCGGAATCCTGCGCGAACAGGAAAGGGCGGGCGAAGGTTCGGTACAACCAACTCATGCGGCCGCGGACGATGCCTGAATCACGCCCGCGGGTTAACGCGAAACTGCCGGAGCGGAAGGATCGGCAACGGAGACACGGAGGACACGGGGGGAAAAGACGCCCTTCGGCAGGTTCGGCAACCGAGAGGCGGATCGGCCACATTGACTTACATTCCAGTTGGGGTATATTCCATAAATCGGTATGAACGCTTCCGGACTCGCAAACCTGCTCCGCTGTCTCGCGGACGAGAAACGGCTGCGGATCCTGCACCTGCTGTCGGAGGGGCCGCTCTGCGTCTGCCACTTCCAGGAGATCCTGGGACTGACCCAGGTGGCGGCTTCCAAGCACCTTGCGCGTCTGCGGCGTCACGGGCTGGTGGCCAGCCGGCGCCACGAGCAATGGATGATCTACTCACTGCCGCCGGAGCCCTCCCCGGAGCTCGAGTGGCAGGTCCGCGGCCTGAGGGAACTGCGGTCGCGGAATCCGGTCCTGGACGCGGATCTCGGAAAGCTGGAAGCGAGCAGGGCGGAATGCTGCTGGGTCCGCGAGGCCGCCCCGGACGCCGTCGTCGAATTTCCACGGAAAACCACCCGGAAACATCCAGGGAAGAACCGCACCACGCGATCATGAAGAAGCCCGCCGTCCTCATCCTCTGCACCGGAAACTCCTGCCGCAGCCATCTCGCCGAGGGCCTGCTCCGCGCCGCGGCCGGGGACATCCTCGAGGTCCACAGCGCCGGCTCCAAGCCGGCCGGCTACGTGCACCCGATGGCCGTCGAGGTGATGCGCGAGATCGGCATCGACATCTCCGGCCACCATTCGAAGCACATGGACGGCTTCCTCGACCGCGAGATCGAGACGGTGATCACCGTGTGCGGCAACGCCGACCAGGCCTGCCCGATGTATCCGGGACAGTTGAACCGCCACCACTGGGGATTCGACGACCCGGCGCACGCCACCGGCACGGACGAGGAGAAGCTCGCGGTGTTCCGCCGTGTCCGGGACGAGATCCGAAGGGTCTTCACCGCCTACGCCGAAGGCCGCAGCGACCAGTCGAAGTCGGCACGCTGAGACGGAGTCCTTTCCCCATCCGAACCATGAAATCCCTCGTCACCTACGATCCCCCGATGTGCTGCTCCACCGGGATCTGCGGCCCCTCCGTCGATCCGCTCCTCCCGCAGTACGCCGCGCTGCTCGCCGAACTGGCGCGGCAGGGCGTGGTCGTGGACCGCTTCAACCTCGGCCAGCAGCCGATGGCCTTCGTCCAGAACGCGACGGTGAAGTCGCTGCTGGAGGGCGAAGGCGTCGAGGTGTTGCCCGTGCTGCTGCTCGACGGCGCCGTCCACCTCAAGGGCCGGTATCCGGACGCCGCCGAACGCGATGCGCTCCGTGCCATGGCCGGCCTGGCCCCGGCGGGGGCGGTCGCGTGAACCTCCCGGACTACCGTCCCGATCCGGCCGCCACGACCCGGTACCTCTTCTTCACCGGCAAGGGTGGCGTCGGCAAGACCTCGCTCTCCTGCGCCACCGCGCTGCACCTCGCCGCCTCCGGAAAGCGGGTGCTCCTGGTCAGCACCGATCCCGCGTCGAACCTCGACGAGGTCCTCGAGACGCGCCTGACCGGAACACCGACCCCCATCCCGGGCGCACCGGGACTGGAGGCGCTGAACATCGATCCGGTCCGTGCGGCCGCCGCCTACCGCGAGCGTCTCATCGGCCCGCTGCGCGGACTGCTGCCGCCCTCCGCGCTCCGCAGCATGGAGGAACAGCTCTCCGGCTCCTGCACGGTGGAGATCGCCGCCTTCGACGAGTTTTCCGGCCTCATCGGCGATCCCGCCACCACCGCGCGGTTCGACCACGTGGTCTTCGACACCGCTCCCACCGGCCACACGTTGCGGCTCATGGGACTGGCCAAGGCCTGGGACCGGTTCCTCGCCGGGAGCCGCGGAGGCGCCTCCTGCCTCGGTCCGCTGGCCGGACTGGAGAAGCAGCGCGCCCTCTACGAGTCCACCGTCCGAACCCTCTCCGATCCTTCCGCCACCACGCTCGTGCTCGTGGCCCGGGCCCAACGGGCCGCCCTGCGCGAGGCGGAAAGGACCTCCCGCGAGCTCCGGTCCCTCGGCATTTCCAACCAGCGTCTCGTGGTCAACGGGACCTTCCACACCGACTGCGCCGAGGACACCACCGCCCAGGCGCTCCTGCGGCGGGGCGAGGAGGCGTTGAACGGGGCCGAGGCCTTCCTCGGCAGCCTGCCGTCATCCCAGGTCCCCCTGCGCCCGTTGAACATCCTCGGCGTCGCCGGCCTCCGGATGCTGATCGACGGCGAACACGGGGGATCGGCGGATGCATCCGCCGAGGAATCCGCCTGGGAACCTCCCGCCTTGGAACGGCTGGAGGAGATCGTCCAAGCCATCGAGGCCGGCGGTCATGGCGTGGTGATGACCATGGGCAAGGGCGGAGTCGGCAAGACCACCGTCGCCGCGGCCATCGCCGTCCGCCTCGCCGGACGCGGTCATCCGGTGCACCTCAGCACCACCGATCCCGCGGCGCATCTCGTCGAGACCCTGTCCGGCTCGGTCCCCGGCCTGACCCTGAGCCGGATCGATCCGGCGGCCGAGACCGCCGCCTACCGCGACGAGGTGCTTGCGGCCCACGGACTCGGCCTCGACGAATCCGGTCGGGACCTGCTCGAGGAGGACCTGCGTTCCCCGTGCACGGAGGAGATCGCGGTCTTCCGCGCCTTCGCCCGCGAGGTGGACCGGGGAGCCCGGGGCTTCGTGGTCCTCGACACCGCCCCGACCGGACACACGCTGCTCCTCCTCGACGCCAGCGAGTCGTACA
>CAIYXO010000711.1 GCA_903930165.1 uncultured Verrucomicrobiota bacterium
CAAGGTGGTAGGGGTGCTTCAGGGGCTCGGCAGGTTCGCGACGGTGCGATTCCGTCTGGTTTGGGGAACCGGCACCCCAAGTGGGGTGCCGGTTCCCCGCTGCAGGCCGCGACTACCGCCTTGGCGACGTCCACGGCGAACCCGTGGCGAAGATCCTGGCCTGAGCCGACGATGCGGAAGTGGTTGGCATGCCAAGACGCGAAGACGCTGGGAAGGCAGGCGAAAACAGCCCGACTCACGGGGAGGAACCGCAAACCTGGCGGTGATCACCGTTTCGGTTCCGGATTCGGCGTCCCGCTTCGCGTCTCGGCGCTTCTGCGCGAGGCCGGACCTTCCTCCTTCCGGATCGACCGGCTCAGGGCGCTTCCCACGCCTCCAACGGCTGTCCCGGGGCGACGTGCAGGAACACCCGGTCGCCCTGCGCGAACCGCATCCAGTTGCGCGCCGTCGGCACTCCGACCTGCAGCCGCTCGCGCCTTGTGCCGGTGACCGGATCGGCCTCGGCATCCCAGAAGCGCAACGTGCGGTCCCCGGACGTGGCCACCATCCGACCGTCGGAAGACACCGCCAGGGCGATCACGGCTCCCGTCTGCGCCTGCCACGCCGCCCCGCGGAACTCCGCACCGGTCTCCACATCGAAGACCCTCACCTTGCCGTCCTCGTTGCCGACGAAGATCCGCCGGCCGTCCGGATGGAACGCAACCGCGGTGTCGTAGTCCTCCGCATCGCCAAGGGTCCGGAAGCCTCCGTGCAGGTCGTCGGCCGAGTACACCCGGACGTGTCGGCCGACCAGGCCGGTGACGACCAGGGACCTCCCGTCCGGTGACAGGTCCATGCCGTTGACGCCGGAGGCGCCGTGAAGCATCCGCTGGTCGTCGGTGCCGAAACCGCCACGCTTCTCCAGGTCGATCACCATCAGGATCCCGGGAGTCACGACCGCGAGGCGGCGCTCGTCCTTCGACAGGGCGGCCCGGACCACCTGCTGATGTCCCGGATAGCCTTGGGGCCCTCGAAAACGCCAGACCGGCTCGGCGGCGCCGACGCTCCCGTTGTCCGTCGGCCAGCAGAAGATGTCCTCTGAAACCGCATCCCGGGTCAGGGCGCGGCCGTCGCGGAGAACCGCCAGCGGATGGTGTCCCCGTGGCGACACCCCGGACTCGCCGGTCGACCGGTCCAGGGACCGCGTGCGGTCTTCGGCGTCCCGATAGAGCACCCAGCGGCCGTCGGCGGACACCGTGGGATGCTCCCAGGGGTTCTTGGTCTCAATCCCGCCGACCCTGGAAAGCGGAGCCGCAGAAGCCCTGGGCCACAGGCCGATCGTGCCGTCCGCGGCCGCCGTCCACCAACCGGAGCCGTCGTTGGACGGCTTCACGTCCCGCAGGCGACCCCGGTGCCCCAGCAGGAACTGGTACCGTCCGGAGCCGGCGGAACGGCTCAGCAGGCGTCCCGGAGGGTAGACGGCCCCTCCCGCGCGCACCGGTTCGGAGCCTTCCGGGACCGCGTCGTCGTCGTAGCTGGCCGGGGGCGCATTGGTTCCGGCGGCCGAAGGCGGCGGAAGGAACCGCAGGGTTCTGAGGACCGCATCATCGGTGGCGATGGCGATCTCGGGTTCCTCCGGATGCAGCCGCAACGCCCGGATCGCCATCGGAAAGCGCTGGGTGAAGAGCGTGATTCCGGTGTCGATGTCCACCAGACCGACCTCGTCGAGCGATCCCGACTGGTGTCCACCCGCCATCACCAGGTGACGGCCGTCGTGCGCGAAGGCCATCCACCCCGGGGAGATGTTCGTGGCGTCGAGGAACCGGCCACGGGGCCTCGCCTCGAAGAGGTCCGAGACGGCCACCACCTGCATCAGTTCCATGCCTCCGGAAAGGCGGGCCCAGGCCAGCCGTCGACCGTCCCGGGAAAGGGCGAAGGGACCGAAGCGATCCGACGGCAGCCGTCGGGCCGAGCCGTCGCGGACGTTGAAGAGCACGGTGGGATCCCCGCGGGACGCACCCCAATTGACGTTGCCCCCATAGAGCAGGTGGTCGGCGTCGATCCAGACTCCTCCCATGTGGCGGCCGAATCCGGTTTGAAGCACCCGGCCGGACTCCGTCTCGACCACCTGGAGGACGTCGCCGTCGCCACAGAGGAAATGCCGTCCATCCGGGGCGAACGACAGGGTGTGGAACCCGTAGTCGAGCACCTCCTGTTCCGGGGCAAGGACCGGTGGTGGAACGGCGGGACCGTCGGTGAACCGGCCGTCCGCCGGGTCGAGCCATCGGAGACGGCGATCCCGTGCGAGCACGGCGAGACGGCGGCGGGAAGGGACCCATTCCACGACCTGGGGGTCGCCTCCCGGGTAGGCGAAGGAACGGAGGGCGTCGCCGCGGCAGAACGCATGGAGCAGGCGCCACTCGAAACCCCGACGCCCGGGATCCAATCCGTCGAGCAGCCGCGCGGCGCGTCCGATGTCGCCCTGCTCCCGGGCGGAACGGGCCTGTTCGAGCACCGCGAAATAGGCGTTCTCCGCGGTGCGGCGTTCCGCTTCCTGGGCCGCGGCCGCCGAGGACTTCGCCTTCCGCCATTGCCAAAGCACTCCGCTGGTTCCGGCCACGAGGGCCAATGCCAGCACCGCCGAGAGCAGGGCCATCGCAGGATGCCGTCGGGCCCAAAGCGCCATCCTTTCCAGGGAGGTGATCGAACGCGCCACCACAGGCTCGCCGCGGAGGTAGCGGTCCAGGTCGTCGGCGAGTTCCCCGGCGGTGGCATAACGGCGGGCCTCCGAATGCTCCAGGCACTTGGAACAGATCAGGCCGAGGTCGCGGTCGACCTGGCGTCCCAGCCTGGAGGCGCTGGGGGTGGCGGACTCGGCAACCTGCCGGATCAGATCCAACGCCGAGTGCCCCGAGAAGGGCGGCCGCCCCGCGAGCAGGTGGTGCAGCACCGAACCGAGGCTGTAGATGTCCGACCTCACACCCGCCGCCGCGGAGCCGGACCGCGCCACCTCGGGGGCCATGTAGGCCGGCGTGCCCAGGACGGACTCGGGCAAGGTCAGGGAGCCGCCACCCTCGAGGCGCTTCGCGAGGCCGAAGTCGGTGACATGCGGGACGCCCTGTGGATCGAGCAGGATGTTCGAGGGCTTCAGGTCCCGGTGCAGCACGCCGCGGTCGTGGGCATGCTGGACGGCCCGGGCGACGGTCGAAAGGAGCTGCGCGGCCCTCCGGCACCGCTCGGGGTTCGGGGTGCCTTCGACGAGCGAGAACTCGTGGATCCGGTCCTCGAGGCTGCCGCCCTCGACCAGCTTCATGCTGAACCAGGGGCGTCCGTCCGATTCCCCGAACTCGTACACGGGGACGATGTTCGGGTGGTCCAGTCCCGCCGCGGTCTCGGCCTCGAAGAGGAAGCGGCTGCGCAACGAATCCCCGACCGCCGCCGAGACATGCACCAGCTTCAGGGCCACAACACGCTTCAGGCGCCGGGAACGGGCACGGAACACCACTCCCATCCCTCCCCGCGCGATCTCGGCGAGCAACTCGTAGTCGCCGAGGTCCGCACCACCCCGCGCCGGCCCCTCTTCGTCGGGCAGGTCGAACAGCAGGCTCCGCTGCAGGCATCCCGCACAGAGCCCGTCGACATCGTCGGGTTCCAGCGGTCCGCGGCAGGAGGCACAGGCGGCCGGTCGGATCATGGCGAGGGTTCCTACAACGGCCGTCGGCCGACGTTACCCGACTTCATGGACGGTCCTGCTCCCTTCCCAGTGCCCGGATCAGGTGCCGGATCTCGTCGTCGACGTCCCGCGGGTCGTTGACCTGGCTGGCCACCTCCTCGCGGAAGAGATCCCGATAGCGTTGCCGAAACCGGTGCAGCGCGGTGCGGAACGCGCCCGGATTCATCCCCAGCGATTCGGCCAAGGGCTCCATGGCGCCGTCCTTCGGCGACATTCCCAGCAAGGGTTTCATCGCCTCGAACCGGTCCATCTGGTCCGCCTCCCGGAACTCCCCTTCCAGTCGGCGCAGCACCCGCGAAAGCACCGCCTTGGCCCAACGGCGGTCGAACAGCAACTCCGGATCGGACTGCTGGACGAGGTCCGCCTGGCAGGCCTCCTCGGTCATCGCCAGGTCCAAGGGCACGGTCTCCGTGCCGCCTCCACGCTTCCGGCGCTGCGTGTGCCGCCACTGGTTGGTGCGGAAATTCCGCATCGAGGTCATCAGGAAGGTCCGGAACCGCCCCCGACTGCGATCCGCACCCACATACAGCCGATGCTCGAGGAAGTGGGCGAAGAAGCCCTGGACCATGTCGCGGGCCTCGTCCGGGTTGTCACCCTGGGACCGCACGAACACATACAACGGCGACCAGTAGGCGCGACACAGTTCCGCGAGGGCTTCCTCCGCCCCCGGGGCACGGCTGTCCGCGGCATCCGCTACCAGGCTCCAATGCGTGGTCCGGAAATCACGGCCTCCCTGTTGTGGCTCGGGTTCCATCCAGGTTCGTAGGGCGCGGAGGATCCCGACCCCCAACCCAGATCGTCCAGAGCGATCTGGGCGCGGGTTGCCCAGTGTGGGCGCCACCAAAAGGGTTCTCGGACCAAGGGGACTGTTCCTCGGATTTCCTCGCTCCGGGCCGTGTTTGCTGGCTTCCCGGGTGGATTGGACATTGCCGGCCGGGCCCTTGTGAACAAGCCTACGTCCATGTTCTTCCAGCCGAACCGGGACGAGATTCTGCGGCGCTGCGGAGATGGGCTGGTCCTCGATGTCGGAGGATGGGCGGACCCGTTTCTTCGTGCCGACTATGTGCTCGACTGCTTCGAATACGACACCAGGGGTATCCTCTACAACGGTGTCGGAAGGCTCCGGGACACAGTCCGACACACCGGACCGCTGCCCGGGGAACGGTTCACCCGTGACACTTGGAAAACCCAGGACATCTGCGGAACGCAACCGTTTCCTTTCCCCGACAAGATGTTCGATTTCGTCCTCTGCTCCCACACGCTGGAGGACATCCGGGATCCGCTGCGGGTCTGCGGCGAGCTGATCCGGGTGGCCAAGGCCGGATACATCGAGACGCCATCGCGACTGGTGGAGCAGACGGTCGGATTCGAGGGCACGGTAGGGGCACCCCATCACCGCTGGCTGGTCGAAATGGGGGAGGGAAGGGTGTCCTTCACGATGAAGTCCACCCACTTGCACCATCATCGTCCGGCCCTGATTCCCACCGCCTACACCCATCGACTCCCTGCGGACAAGAAGGTCGCGTGGCTGTTTTGGAACGATGGATTCGAATTCGGTGAACGGATCGTGGACGACGCCCTTGAGGACGCGACCCGGTTCGCCGCCCTTCATCCGGTACCCCCGAGCCTGCGGCTGCGGCAGGTCCTCGGAGGTTGGAAGCATCGATTGAAGGGCAGCCCACAACAGGAGTTGACCGGCCCAAAGGTCGAGAACGGGACATGGACCTGGAAGAAGCTGCTGAAGGCGTCCCTGCCCAAGGGTTCGACCCTTTGGACCTGAGTCGGATCGCACCACGGCCCCGTGGCGAACTGCCGGCGACCGGGTGCCCCAGGCCGGGAAGTGTCGGGGAACCGGGCACCTGTCCGGTGCCCAAGAGTCGGCCCAACTCCTCCCCGGCATTCCCACCGAACCGGCGTCCTCCGCACTCAACCCCGGCTGGCCGGTCAAGGAACCTGCAGACAATGTGGCTTCCTGGCCTTTGACTCGGAGCCGATGACCCGAAACGAATCCGGCAGCATCGCCGCACTGCGACAGGTCGCCTTGTTCTGGGCCGGCTACATCGCGATCCTGATCGCCGCAGCCGTCGGAAAGTCCTTCGTTCCCCCACCTTGGAAGGACCTGGTCTGGGGCCTCCTCGGCTCGTTCGCCCTCGTGGCCCTGACTCGGCTCTTCCTACGGAGGACAGGACGCTCCTGGTCCGACGTCGGACTCCTTCCCGCGCGGCGCTCTCTGTGGAAGGCCCTGCTCGGCCTGATG
>CAIYXO010000712.1 GCA_903930165.1 uncultured Verrucomicrobiota bacterium
GATGATGTTCTCGCTGACGCCCACGGTGCCCCATTCGCGTTTGCCGTCGGTGCTCTGGATGAGCACGCGGGTCTTGGCCCCGGTGCCGGCGACGCCGTCGAGGATGCGCACCTTGTAGTCGGTGAGCTTGAGCGTGCGGATGCGGGGGAAGGACCGCGCGAGGGCCGAACGGAGGGCGCCGTCGAGGGCGTTCACCGGGCCGTCCCCCTCGGAGACCGTGTGATGCACCTGGTCGCCGACGCGGACCTTCACCGTGGCCTCGCACACGGCGCCGCGGGTGTCGCCGCGCATCGAGACATGGTAGGAGTCCACGGAGAAGAGCAGCTCCGGGTTGCGGTCGAGCACGCCGCGGATGAGGAGCGCGAGGGAGGCCTCGGCGGCCTCGTATTCGTAGCCGAGGTTCTCCCGTTCCTTGATCCTGCCGGTGATGGTCTTGGTCTCGGGCTGGTCCGGGACCAGCTTGAAGCCCAGTTCCGCCGCCTTGACCAGGATGTTGGTGCGGCCGGACATGTCGCTGACCAGGACGCGGCGGTGGTTGCCGACCGATTCCGGGGTGATGTGCTCGTAGCTGCGGGCGACGCGTTCGATGGCGTGGACGTGGATGCCTCCCTTGTGCGCGAACGCGGTCTGGCCGACCCACGGCTGGCGAGGGTCGTGACGCATGTTCGCGATCTCGTCCACGTACTCGGAAAGCTCCTTCAGCTTCGGCAGCGATTTCGCCGGGACGCCGCGCAGCCCCATCTTGAACTGCACGAGCGGGATGACGCTGGTGAGGTTGCAGTTGCCGGTGCGTTCGCCGTAGCCGTTGACCACGCCCTGGATGTGGGTGGCCCCGGCCTCGAGGCCCGCGATGCCGTTGGCCACGCCGAGTCCGCAGTCGTTGTGGGTGTGGATGCCGATCCGGGTGGTCAGCCGGCCCTTGGCGACCGCCGTGATGCGGGCGATCTCGGACGGCAGGCATCCGCCGTTGGTGTCGCACAGGCAGATCACGTCGGCCCCTGCCTTTTCCGCCGCCTGCCACGTGGCCAGCGCGTACTCGGGTTCGTCCTTGAACCCGTCGAAGCTGTGCTCGGCGTCGTACACCACCGTCTTCCCGTGGTCCTTCAGGTAGCGGATGGTGTCCGCGATCATCGCCAGGTTCTCGTCCGGCTTGGCCCGGAGGACCTCGGTGACGTGGAGCAGCCAGGTCTTGCCGACGATGGTGACCACGGGCGTCTCGGCATCGAGGAGCATGCGGATCTGGTCGTCCTGCTCGACCGCGACCCCCTTGCGGCGGGTGAAGCCGAAGGAGGCGATCCGGGCGTTCCGCCAGCGCTTCTTGGCGGCCTGCTGGAAGAACTCGAGGTCCTTGGGATTGGATCCGGGCCAGCCGCCTTCGATGTAATGCACGCCGAACTGGTCCAACCGCTCGGCGATGCGGATCTTGTCGGCGAGGGAGAAGTTGATGCCCTCGCCCTGGGATCCGTCTCGGAGCGTGGTGTCGTAGATTTCGACCTGCTGTGGCTTCATGTGATTTGTGTTCGATCTTGTCGGCAGTGCCGGTCGGGAAAAACGAAAAACCCCGTTCCGGCGGGCGGAACGGGGTTTTCGGGAAAACTCGTTCAACGCCGCGTTGTGCGGGGAATAATGATCCGGGAAATGGCGATTCCGAAACCCGTGACGAGGCCGCTGGCCGGACCCCGGGAATCGGGGACCTGCATCTGGCCAAGGCAGTGAGGCTGGTTTCCGGAATCGCGCAACTTGGGCTTCTTGTCGTCCAGGGCGGCGATGGTGGCAAGGTCGGATTCGTCACGGCCGCGCCGGGGGGCGGTGGCCTGGACTCCTTCGGCGCGCCTCGACATTTCCCTCCCGGTCGCCTCCCATCGTGGTGCGCCCAGCGTGAAACCCATCCGTTCCATGTCGCTTGCGGTCCTGTTGACCGGATTGCCGTCGTCGGCGGTGGCCGAGGCCGATCCGGCGCATCCGTCTGTGGTCACGGGATCGTCGACGGAATCCGTGCGCCCCGGTCAGGCGCCGCGGATCCGCATGGAGCGTTCGGGACGCTTCGACTGGCCGGCACGGCTGCGCTTCCGCGACGTCGCGGAGACCGGCCGCTCGCAGACGCTGCAGCGTTGGATTCCCCCGGGACCGTGGCGGAACGCCGGGCTGGTGCCGCCTTCCGGTTCCGGTGTCGACGCCGCGCTCCCAGTCCCCGAGGAGGGAGTGGTTCTCTACCGGTCTGTGGAGTCGACGAACCGCACCGTGGTCCGGCAGTGGTTCACGGGAATGCCGGACACGCGGACCGCCGTTGTCCCGGCGCCATCGGTGGGTGAGCCATGGTTCGTCCGTGGGATCGGTTGGACCCAATGGACGCAGGCCCGGGTCGCCTTCGGGATGTTGGTCGACGAGAATCCGCAGCAGCAGGTCACCTATCTCTGCCAGAGGCTGCCCGAACGGCCGAGTCGGATGGAGGCCACCGTCGAATGGCATCCGTACTTCAACAACGGCGACAGGGAGTCGGCCATCGTGATGGCGGTTTGCCGGGAAGGCGGCGAGGCGGCGTGGTACCTGAACTGCGTCCATGTCCGGTTCCATCGCGATGCGGTGGTGGTCGACGTGATCCAGGACGGTCGGATCACCCAGGCGCTGTTCGTGGCCGGAATCGTCCCGGCCCTCGAGCCCGGGGTCCGCCACCACTTCGCGGTGGACCTCGCCGGGGAGCTCATTCGGGTGCATGTGGACGGCAGGACCCTCATCGAGGGTTCGGAGCCCCGCATCGACCGCCTCGCGGGCCCGGCGGTCTTCTGGGAAATCTTCTCCGACGCGGGACGGCGCCGTCTTTCCGGGGCCATCCACGGGCTTTCCGCGGAGGTCCCGGGATCCGGTTCCGGGCTTCCCGCCGGTTCTGAGCGCCGCTAGTTTCGCCGCTCATGTTCGACGCGCTGACCAGCAAACTGCAGAACGTCTTCCGCGACCTCCGGGGTCTCGGGAAGATCTCCGAGGGCAACGTCTCCGAGTCGCTCCGACAGGTGCGGCTCGCGCTGCTCGAGGCGGACGTCCACTTCAAGGTCGCCAAGGACTTCATCGAGTCCGTGAAGACCAAGGCCTTGGGCGCTGAGGTCATCCAATCCGTCCAGCCGGGTCAGCAGATGATCAAGCTGATCAGCGACGAACTGGTTGCGTTGCTGGGTTCGGAACACCAGGGGCTGAAGCTGTCCGGCGGACAGGCCTGCATCCTGATGTGCGGTCTCCACGGTTCGGGCAAGACGACCAGTTCGGCGAAGCTGGCGCGTCTCCTCGTGAAGCAGGGACGCCTTCCGCTGCTGGTGGCGGCGGACGTCTACCGGCCCGCCGCGATGGACCAGCTGGCGACGCTCGGCGAGAAGATCGGGGTGCCTGTCTTCGTGAAGAAGGGGGAGACCGACGTCCTGGCGATCGCGCGTGAGGCCCTGGAATGGGCGGCCTCGCACCAACGGAACACCTTGATCTTCGACACCGCGGGCAGGCTCCAGATCGATGAGCCCCTGGTGCAGGAGCTCGTGCGGTTGCGGGACCTGGTGAAGCCGCAGGAAACCCTGCTGGTGCTGGACGCGGCGACCGGCCAGGAGGCGGTGAACGTCGCGACCCACTTCGACAAGGCGCTGAACATCACCGGGGCGATCCTGAGCAAGCTGGACGGCGACGCCCGCGGTGGCGCGGCGCTTTCCTTCCGGCACGTGGTCGGCAAGCCGATCCAGTTCATGGGCATCGGCGAGAAGGTGGAGGACTTCGAGCCGTTCCACCCCGAGCGCATGGCCCAGCGGATCCTCGGGATGGGCGACGTCGTCTCCCTCGTCGAGAAGGCCATCGACCGGGTGGACGCCTCGAAGGCGATGGACCTCGAGGAGAAGATGCGGAAGGGGCAGTTCACCCTGGACGACTTCCTGGTGCAGCTGCGGGAGATGAAGAAGCTGGGACCGATCCAGGACCTCGTGGGCCTGCTTCCCGGCGGCGGTGAGATGCTGAAGAACGCGGACCTCACGAAGAGCGAGAAGGAGTTCAAGCGGATGGAAGGCATCCTTTGCAGCATGACCCACCAGGAGCGCCGCACCCCGCAGATCCTCAACGCGAAGCGGCGTCAACGCATCGCCAAGGGTTCCGGCGTCACGGTCACCGAGGTGAACAACCTGCTGAAGCGCTTCGACGAGATGCGTGAGATGATGCGGAAGATGGGCAAGTTCCAGAAGATGATGTCCCGCATGGGAGGCGGCGGGCTCATGGGCGGGCTGCCTTTCGGACGCTGAGTTGAGCCCGGGTTCACACCCAGTTCCGCACGAGCAACTGGTTCCAGACGGCTTCGGCAACGGAGTCGACGTCGCCGCCGGCGTCCACCCGGACCACGCGGTCCGGCTCGGACGCGAGGATCGATTCGAAGCCTGAGCGGACGCGTCCGAAGAAGGCGTCCTTCTCCTCGTCGAAGCGGTCGGGTTCCGCCTGGTCGCCCCGCCGACGCGAAAGCCTTTGCCGAGCGGTGGCGGGATCGACGTCGAGATAGAGCGTCAAGTCGGGCCGGGTGGCTCCGACCGCGATGTCGACGACGGCGCGCACCTGGTCCAGGTCGAGCCCGCGTCCGTGACCCTGGTAGGCGGTGGTGGAATCGAAGAAGCGGTCGGAGACGACCCAGCGGCCGCCGTCGAGGGCGGGTCGGATCACCTTCCGCACGAGTTCGGCCCTGCTGGCGTTCATGAGCAGCAGCTCCGATTCGGGGGACATCCCATGTCCGTCGGGATCGTGCTTGAGCAGGTGTCGGATCTTCTCGCCGATCGGCGTGCCGCCCGGTTCCCGGAGTTCGACCACGTCCAGGCCCGTCGAGCGGAGCCGCTCGGAGAGGAGCCGGATCTGGGTGGATTTCCCGGCCGCCTCACCGCCTTCGAAGGAGAGGAAGCGGGCGGTTCGCGGTGCGTTCACTTCGTCGTATTGCCGAGGGGAAGGGCGCCGCGGATCGACCGTTTCCCGAAGTCGGCGCTGTCGAGGTACTCCGCGAGGGACTCCATCTGGGCCTGGTCGAGGATTCCGCCCTGCTTGAGGTCGAAGGCGGGCATGAGCGAGTTCGGCTTGCCGTTGCGGATCCAGTTCAACCAGTAGTCGTAGTCGGTCGGAACCTTCAACTCGCGCAGCGCGGGCACCATCGAGGCCTTGTTCGGGGCGTCGTGGCAGATTCCGCAGGCGGTGTTGTAGAGCTCGTGGCCGCGCTTGCCGATGGTCGGGGTGACGTGGCAGGTGGCGCAGTCGCCGCGGAAGACGGCCTGGCGGTCGGCCGAGGCGATGGTGAGGTTCCTCTGGCGATCCGCCTCGCGCATCCGGGTGGGGTCCACCTTGGGGATGTCCACGGTCACCGAAAGGGTGGCCCGGCCGCCGTCGTAGTCGACGCCGACGGTCTTGGTGACGATGCCGCTCTTCCCGAGGATGTTCATCGTGCCGCCGATCTCGCCGGTCTCGCCGGGGCCGATGGTCCACGGGGTCTGGGGCAGCTTGGCCACGGTGCAACCGCAGCTGGTCTGGGTTCCGGAGATGACGACGGCCTTCGAGGAGACGTTGGTGAAGACCAACTTGAAATCGACGGAAGTCTGGCCGTCCTTGGCCTGGAGCTTCAGGGCCTTTTCCTTCCAGGCGAGGGCGTCCGGATTGAAGGTGCGAGCGGCGGAATCGGTCGTGGGCGGCGGGCTGTAGGGGACCGCCGTGTATTGTGCGGGCGCCTTCTTGCGTGCAGGGGCCTCGGGAAGGAGCGGCAGGGAATTGGTCGCCGCCTGGGTCCGGCCGAAGACTCCGGCCACCACGGCCAACAACGGAAACCAGCGGGACAGGGACGACGCACGCATGACGAAAGGGTTAGCAGATGCGCCGAGGTCCGCGAGCCCGTTTTCGGTCTCCGCCCCGAATCGGTTCGCCCGGGGCATGGGGCTCCGACACACTGCGATCCGATGACCGGGATGGAAACGGGCGTGGAGTGGCTCGGAGACGGGGACCAGGCGTTCCGTGCTCTCTTCGACACGATCGCGTCCGCCCGGAGAAGCTTGCGGCTGGAGACCTACATCCTCTCCGAGACCGCGCCCGGGGATGCGGTCCGGGAGGCGTTGGGGGCGGCCGCGCGCCGGGGTGTCGACGTGCGCCTCATGGTGGATGGCATCGGTTCCATCGAACTGCCGGACCGAGCCTTGGAGGAAGCCGTCTCCGCCGGTGTCGCCTGCCGGGTGTTCAACCCGGTCGCGAAGGGGCGCCTCCTGGTGCGGAACCACCGCAAGCTTGTGGTCGCGGACGATCGGGTGGCCTTGGTCGGCGGGTTCAACGTGGC
>CAIYXO010000713.1 GCA_903930165.1 uncultured Verrucomicrobiota bacterium
AGCCGCGACCTCCAGGACCTCACCGCCACCTTCCCCGAGATCGTCGCAGCAGCACGCGACCTCCCCCCGGATGTGATCCTCGACGGCGAAATCGTCGCGATGGACAACGGCCGCCCTGCGCCGTTCGCCATACTCCAACGCCGGCTGGGACGGCGTTCCGACGATCTGTTCCTGGGTTCGGAGATCCCGGTCGATTTCGTCGCGTTCGACCTGTTGTGGAAGGACACGGCAACCTGGATCGACCTTCCGCTCCATGAACGCCGGGTCGTCCTGGAAAGCATCGCCGGAGTCCCGGGAATACGGATGGCACCGGTCCGGATGCTGGAATCGGCGGAAGCCGTGGATGCCGCCTTCGAAACCGCCAGGGCCGCGGGCAACGAGGGCTTGATGCTCAAGGATCCCGAATCACCCTACACGCCGGGCCGCCGAGGCGGGGCCTGGATCAAGCTGAAGAAGGCCCAGGCCACGCTCGACTGCGTCATCGTGGCCGCAGAACTGGGACACGGTCGTCGACGGGAGGTCCTGAGCGACTACACCTTCGCGATCCAGGAATCGTCCGGCGGTCGGCTCCTGACCATCGGCAAGGCCTACACCGGACTGACCGACGCGGAAATCCGGGAACTGACCCTGAGATTGGTCCAGGCCACGGAGAGGACCGTCGGACGGCGACGCGAAGTCCGTCCGGAGATCGTCCTCGAGATCGCCTTCGACAGCCTGCGTCCCTCGGTCCGGCACGACAGCGGCCTCGCCATGCGGTTTCCCCGGATCGTGCGCATCCGGAACGACAAGGGCCCGGCCGACATCGACACCCTGGCCACCGCCCGCAAGCTGGCCGGCCAGTGATGGCCGTTCGTGATATCCGATTCGTGATTCCAGATCCGGTCACGGATCCATCCGTCCCATCCGTCCCATCCGTCCCCCGCTCCGTGCTTGAAGCCCGCCGCGATTGCCGGACAGCCTTGGGCATGCCCTTCGTCACGAGTTCCAAGACCCGTCCCGAGTATGACGTCATCATCGTCGGATCCGGCGCCGGGGGAGGCATGAGCGCCTACGTCCTGGCATTGGCGGGCGTGAAGGTCCTGATGCTCGAAGCCGGACGGAACTACGACCCCGTGAAGGAGCCGGCCATGTTCCAGACCGCGGGCCAGGCGCCGTTGCGTGCCGGCGCCACGCCGGACAAGCACTTCGGCTTCCATGACGCGACCGTGGACGGCGGATGGACGAACCCCGGCGAGCCCTACCTGACCCAGCGCTCCGACAAGCCGGCCGGGTCCTTCCACGAGGCCCAGGACTACGTGGCCTTCGGCTCGAAGCAGGAATGGATCTGGTGGCGTCCCCGCATGCTCGGCGGCCGCACGAACCATTGGGGACGCATCTCGCTCCGCATGGGGCCCTACGACTTCAAGCCGAAGAGCCGCGACGGACTCGGCCTCGACTGGCCGTTCAACTACGACGAACTCGCCCCGTACTACGACAGGGTCGAGTCGCTCATCGGCGTGTGGGGATCCAACGAGGGCCTGGAGAACACCCCGGACTCGCCCAACGGCACACTGCTGCCGCCGCCGCGACCCCGCGTGCCGGAGATGTTCCTCAAGAAGCACGCGGCGAAGCTGGGCATCCCTGTCATCCCGTCGCACATGGCGATCGTCTCCCGGAAGATGAACGGGAACCGCATCGCCAAGACGCTGCATCCGGACGATCCGCAGGCCCAGAAGTGGAGCGCCGACTCGATCAACGCCCGCCAGGCCTGCTTCTGGTCGACGCCCTGCGGACGCGGCTGCTCGATCAAGGCCAACTACCAGTCCACGACCGTCCACCTCCCGGCGGCGCTCGCCAGCGGCAACCTCGACATCATCACCGACGCCATGGTCCGCGAGGTCAGCATGGATGACACGGGCAAGGCGACCGGCGTGTACTACGTCGACAAGAAGACGAAGAAGGACATGCACGTGAAGGGACGCGTGGTGGTCCTCGCGGCGAGCGGCTGCGAGTCGGCGCGCATCCTCCTGAACTCCCGAACGCCCCGCTTCCCCAACGGCGTCGCCAATTCCAGTGGCAAGGTCGGCCGCTACCTCATGGACACCGTCGGCGCCGGCCTTACCGGCCAGATCCCGGCGTTGGAGGGCTTGCCGGTCTTCAACGACGAAGGCGCCGGCGGCGGCATGCACAGCTACGTGCCGTGGTGGCTCTACAAGGAACAGCTCGCCGGGAAGCTCGGCTTCGCCCGCGGCTACCACATCGAGATCAGCTCCGGCCGCCAGCTTCCCGGAACCGGCACCTTCAGCTTCCTCGACACCGTCACCGACGGCTCCTACGGCCGGAAGCTCAAGGAGGACGCCCGCCGCTACTATGGCTCCACGATCCACCTGGCCGGGCGCGGCGAGATGATCCCGAACGACGACAGCTACTGCGACGTGGATCCGGACCGCAAGGATGCCTGGGGCATCCCGGTCCTGCGCTTCCGCTTCAAGTGGAGCGAGCACGAGGTCAAGCAGGCCGCCCACATGCACGCCACGTTCAAGGAGATGATCGAGAACATGGGCGGCAAGGTCCT
>CAIYXO010000714.1 GCA_903930165.1 uncultured Verrucomicrobiota bacterium
GGTCCTCGGCGGTGACGCCCTCGACGTCGAAGGCCCAGTGGCCCTCGACGAAGTCGGACAGGCGCGAAGGATCCTCGGGAACCCGGACGACGAGGACCTCCGGGATCGCGGAGCGGACCTCCTCGCATTCGGTGGGGCTGTCGTCGAGGAACACGAAGCCGTCGAGCCCGAGCCGCAGCTCGGAAGCGAGGTCGAGGATGTTGCCCGACTTCGGGGACCAGTCGATGCGTGCGGAGACGATGTGCTCGCGGCGGAGGCGCATCGTGGGATTCCGGTCGAAGACCTCCCAGACGTCGGCCTCGTTGTTCTTGGAGGCGAGGCACAGCAGCCGGCCCTCCTGCTGTTGTCGGATGAGGAACTCCTGGAGCCGGGCGTGGCCGGGCGTGATCTCGATCCCGAGCGGGCCGTCCTCGCCGACGACCCCGCGCCAGAGGGTGTTGTCGCAGTCGACCACGAGGACCTTCACCGGGGCGTGCCGCGGGGTGAAGGCGCGGCGGGCAATCTCGAGCCCGAGGGCGTTGAAGAACTCCGGGGTGAAGGGGATGTGGCCGAGGTGGTCGCGGGACTCGTCGTGCACCCGCTTCACGCCGCGCAGGGATTCCGGGTCGCGCAGGTCGAGCAGGCGGACGCCGGGCAAGGACTTCGCCGCACCGACGATGCGTTCGTCGAGGGCGTCGAGCACCTCGGTGAGCCCGAGCCGCCGCACCTGCGGTCCGCTGTGGGGACAGAGCACGAGCAGCAGCCGGGCGCCGCCGCCGGCGGCATGGGTGCGGAGGGCGGAGACGAAGTCCTCCACGATCGCCGAGGCCCTCTCCGCGTCGACGACGCCGGTCTCGAAGCGGAACCAGTCCTCGACGCGGACGAGGGCCACGTTGGTGCCGTCGCGGTTCGAGCCGAGCACGCCGGCCGGGTTGAGCAGTTCCTGGAAGACCTGGTGGTACGGGGCGAAGAGGATCTCCGGGGCGTAGCCGATGCGGCCGAGCGCGAATCCAAGCGCCTCGCCGACGGGCTCCGCGGTGAAGGTCGCGGACAGTGCGATCCGGTGGGGACGGCCCGTTTCGCCACGGCGTCCGCGTGCCTTCCGGTGCATCACTTCCATCTGCCGGGCGAAGGCGGCGAGGCTCTCGTATTCGTAGATGAGCGACGGTTCCAGCTCGATGCCGAGCCATTCCTCGAGTTCCCCGGCGAGACGCACCACGTTCATGGAGTCCAGGGCGAGATCCTCCGCGGAACGGCGGAGGTCCACGGCCTCGGGCCCGGCGAGCCGGAGCGGGCCGCAGAGGCGGGACCGCAGCCAGCCTTCGATCTCGGCGACGTCATGGGCCGAGGTCGGGTCGTTCTTGGGAGAGGGGGTCGGGTTCATGTTCGGGTTCAGGGATTGGCTGACGGATGGACGGGAATCGAAGGGGACGGGAGATAGCCGGTGTCGACGAGGTGTCGGGCGTAGAGCGGAAGCAGCTCCGCGAGCGGGTCCGGGCACCGGAGACCGGCGGCCTCGGCGAGCCTCGCGGCGTTGGAGCGGCCGAGGTTGAGGCTCCGGCTTCCGAAGAACTCGAGGATGCTCTCCGCCACGGGTCCGATCCGCTGGAGCAGGAAGGGCAGGAGCGGATAGAGGGCGTTCGACTCGTCCGCGGTCCGGATCCGGGCGAGCCATTCGCCGACCGGAAGCACACGGGCCTCCCAGCCGTTGGCCGCGAACCACCCGGCGATCGCCCGCAGGCGGACCGGAGCGGGATGGGTCCAGTGGTAGGCACGTCCATGGCCACCGCCGACCACCGCCGCGACGATCCCCCGGCTGACGACGTCGACGGGGATCATGTCGATGCCGACCTCGAGGTCCGGGAACGCGCCGGTCTGGAGGCAGCCCTTGAAGAGGCGGCAGAGGAAGTCGTCGGTGTGCCACACGCCGGTGGAGGCGTCGCCGGTGACCAAGCCGGGCCGGTGCACGGCGACGGGCAGCCCTCCGCCTTGGGCGACCCGCCAGAGCGCCTCGCTGACCCACTTCGTCTGCGCGTAGCCGCTGAACAGCGTGGAGGGCTCGGGGAGGAAGACCTCCTCGTCGAGGAGCGGGAAGCGGTCGCGGTCCGGCCCGTTGAAGACGGCGGTGGTGGAGACGTAGTGGACGGGCAGTCCGCCGCCGGCGAGGGCGAGGGCGAGGACGGCGAGGTTGGAGGTGACGTTGACTCCTCGCAGGAGCGGGTACGGGGCCACGAAGTTCACGTTGGCGCCGTTGTGGAGGATGAGGTCCGTGTCGGCGGCGAGGGCGTGGAAGGCCTCCTGGGGCA
>CAIYXO010000715.1 GCA_903930165.1 uncultured Verrucomicrobiota bacterium
CGAATCCACATCCAGGGACCTTCGCTTCCTTCGGAGCCCCCATTCGCTCCATGCATGGGTAGACGTTCCCCTGTCGGGAATTCCGGTACGGCAGTGTGTCCTGATTGGAAGGGACGGCTGATGCGGGCGCCCAGCGAGCAGGACGAATGCCTGAGGCCATCCACCGCGGTGGTTCGGGAAATTCCTTCGGGTAACCGCCGAAAGGGGATGGATTGCGTGAAGCCCGACGCACGGCGACGCGCCGGTTTCGGGTAAAATCGACAAACCGATTGCGTAGGTTCTACCCGATCTTGCGTTCCCGAGGGCAACCCTGTGCGAACCTTTCATGGGTGGGGTCCCCGTTTTTCCGGGCTGGTTTGGCTGGAAACACGGGTTTGGGCGGGCTGGTTTGATCCTTGCTGACGGGGATCCGAAAGCCTTCACACCAAAGAATGTCGACCATGTCCCCGAGAGCCCGAGTCCTGATCGCCGACGACGACGCCCCCATCCGGAGCCTGATCGAGTACCATGTACGGCAGGCCGGATTCGAGACGGTGGCGGTGGCCGACGGCGGACAGGCGATCGCGGCCGCGTCGGGCGACCTCGCGCTGGCGCTGGTGGACCTGCGCATGCCGGTGGCCGACGGCATGCAGGTGCTCGCCCATTTTCGGGAGAAGTACCCGGACGTCCCGGTGGTGATGGTGTCCGCGCACGCCGAGATCCGGGAGGCCCTGGCGGCGGTGCGGGCCGGTGCGTTCGAGTATGTGCGGAAGCCGTTCGAGATCGACGAGCTGTTGGCGGTGATCACCGCCGCGGACCGCCACGCGGCCTCGCTCCGCGACAACCGCCGTCTGCGCGAATCGCATTCCGCCGGCGTGTCCACGGTGCTGTCCCTCGCCGGCACGTCGTCGGCCGTCCACCGCCTCCGGGAGTCCATACAGCGGGTAGCACCGTTGCGGACGAACGTGCTGATCACCGGCGAAAGCGGTGTCGGCAAGGGCCTGGTGGCGCGGCTGCTCCACGCCTCCTCGCCCTGGTCGAGGTTCCCGATGATCTCGGTCAGTTGTCCGGCGATCCCCCGCGAACTCGTCGAGTCGGAGTTGTTCGGCCACGAGAAGGGGGCGTTCCCGTCGGCCCAGAACCGGCGCATCGGCCGCATCGAACTGGCCGAGGGCGGGACGCTCTTCCTCGACGAGGTCGGAGACCTCCCGCTGTCCATGCAGCCGCGACTGCTCGAGGTGCTCCAGGAACGGAGGTTCCAGAGGGTCGGCGGTGCCGAATCCATCCATTCCAACACGAGGGTGGTCGCCTCGACCCACCTGAACCTCCGAGAGAAGGTTGCCGCGCACGAGTTCCGGGAGGACCTCTACTACCGCCTCAACGTGATCCCCATCCACGTCCCGCCCCTGAGGGAACGGTTGGAGGACCTTCCCAGGCTCTGTGAGGTGATCCTCGGCCGGATCGCGGAGGAGCGCGGCATTCCCGTGTTCCAGGTGTCGGAGGTCGTCCTCGGCGCGCTGCGGTCCTACCCGTGGCCTGGCAACATACGCGAGCTCGAGAACGTGTTGGAACGTGCTGCCGCCTACTGCGACGGCGGGCGGATCCATTTGCGGGACCTGCCCCAGGAGATCCTCCGTCCGACGCCGTCGCCGGCGATGGCCGAGTCGGCCCCGGCGCGCCCGGCGGTGGGTGGCATGCCCCTCGAGGAGCTGGAGCGCCGTGCCATCCTTCAGACACTCCAGCTCTGCCGCGGCAACAAGGCCGCCACGGCCCGCATGCTCGGGGTCACCGAGAAGACCATCTACAACAAGATGTCGCGCTACGGCATCCGACGTCCCCAGGAAGCGGGCTCCGCTCCGGTGACCCCTCTGGATCCGGCGGATCCGGCGGATCCCTCCGTGGTCGCAGCGTGAGCGGACCGCAATCCTCGCACTTCACGAAGTTCCGCCAGTCCGACTCCGCCGCATGGCAAACCGCCCGTCCCCGTTGGGATTCGACGAGATCCGCGATGCGGTCCGCCGCGCGCCACCGTTGCCGTCCCTGGGCCATCTCCGGGAGACCCTCCGCATCCTGACCGAGGCCGAGGAGGTCTCGGTGTCGCGGCTCGCGGACCGGGTCCGGTTGGATCCGGCGTTGACCGTGCGCCTGCTCCGGCACGTGCGGTCCGCGGGTTTCGGTCAAGGTGGCGCGCTCCGCCTGGAGGACGCCATCCTGATGGTGGGGGCGCGGACGCTCCGGGAACTGGCATTGCTCTCGCCGGTGGTCGCCGACATGCGGCGTCTTGCGGGACCGGAGACCCCCGGCATCGCCGGCTTCTGGCTGCACAGCTCGTCGGTTGCGGTCCTCACCCGCTTCCTGCTCGGTGCCAGCCGCGGTTCCGACGACGACCTCGACTACATCGCCGGGCTGGTCCATGACATCGGTTGGCTGGTGATCCGGAGCGTCTTCCCGGCCCACCTCGCGGTCCTCGAGGTGCTGTTGACCCGGGGATCGCCGATGCCCGCGGAACACCTGGAGCAATCGGTCCTCGGGGCCACCCATTCCATGGTCGGCGCCTGGTACCTTGCCGGGCAGGAGGCGGACGAGCTGCTGGTCCGGAGCGCGCTGCTGCACGGCATGCCGGAGTGCAGCGGGAGGCATGCGAAGGCTCTGGCGGCGGTCCAGATCGCCGACCAGTTCGCGGCCCAACAGGGAGGCGGGTTCTTCGCGGACCCGCCGGCGAACGCCATCGGCGCCTGGCGGGAGGCGTCGGGTTGGCGGCTGCTCTTCCCCGCGGGCCGCGACATCGAGTGCGAGATCGCAAAGGACCGTCTGGAGAAGAACGCCCCGCGGCTGCTGGGCTTGGCGGGCGTGATCTCATGAACCCGCCGACACGGAAAGGAAACGGTCCCGGCTCGGATGCCGGGGCCGGATCGGCCGCGTTTTCCAGACGTGACAGTGCCGCACTCATGTGGCTCATTCCGGCGCCGATGAACCGCTCTTCCTTCCTGCTCGCCTGCGTGCTTTCGCTCGGCCTCGCCTGTCGGGGCGAGGACAAGCCCGCCGCCACCACCGCCGCCCCAAGCCCGTCGCCGGCCCCGGCCGCGGACTTCGCGGATCCCTCCAAGCTCAAGGAGACCGCCCCGGAGACGTTCAAGGCCAAGTTCGAGACCACCAAGGGCGCGTTCGTGATCGAGGTGGTGCGCGCCGACGCCCCGCTCGGCGCCGACCGGTTCTACAACCTGGTGAAGTCGGGCTACTTCAAGGACGTGGCCTTCTTCCGCGTCATCCAGGGCTTCATGGCCCAGTTCGGCATCCATGGCGACCCGAAGGTCTCCGCCGCGTGGCGCATGGCCCGCATCCAGGACGACCCGGTGAAGTCCGGAAACAAGCGCGGTGCGATCAGCTTCGCCATGGCCGGTCCCAACACCCGGACCACCCAGTTCTTCGTCAACCTCGTCGACAACAGCCGCCTCGATTCGATGGGCTTCTCGTCGTTCGGCAAGGTCGTCGAGGGCATGGACGTCGTGGACAAGATCAACAGCGAGTACGGCGAGGGCGCTCCCCGCGGTGGCGGCCCGGCCCAGGGTCGCATCCAGGAGGAGGGCAACACCTACCTCAAGAAGGACTTCCCGAGGCTCGACTACATCCTGACCGCCACGGTCCTGAAGTGACCTGGCATCGATCCGATCCCGATTTCCCGTTTCGCATCCTCATCCCCATCCCGATTCCATGAGCACCCCCAATACCACCGAGAAGGTGGCCGTGATCAAGACCACCGCCGGTGAAATGGTCGTCGAGTTCTGGCCCGACGTGGCCCCGAAGACCGTCGAGAACTTCCAGAAGCTGGCCGCGAAGGGCTTCTACGACGGCACGGCCTTCCACCGCATCATCAAGGGCTTCATGGTCCAGGGTGGCGATCCGTTGACCAAGGATCCCGCGATGCAGGCGCGCTGGGGAACCGGCGGACCGGGCTACCAGGTCAAGGCCGAGTTCAACGACCGCTCCCACGTCCGCGGCGTCCTCTCGATGGCGCGCTCGCAGAATCCGGATTCCGCCGGCAGCCAGTTCTTCATCTGCCACGGCAACCCGTCCTTCCTCGACCGCCAGTACACCGCGTTCGGCAAGCTCATCCGCGGCGACGACGTCCTCGAGAAGCTGGCCACCTGCCGCACCGGCGGACAGGACCGTCCGGTCGAGCGGCAGGGCATCGAGAGCGTCACGCTCGTCGAGCGCTCCTCCATCGCCTGACGCGACGCGGTCACGCGTCCCGTTGCCCATGGAAACCGACCTCGCTCCGCTCGCCCAGGCCCTGATCGCCTTGGGTTGCCCCGCCGCGGGTGCGATGGACATGGCGGGGCATCTCGACCGCCGCGCCCGGCAGCTTTCGGAGGCGACCGGAAAGTCCCACGACGAGGCGATGGTCCACCTGTTGCGCATGATGGCTTCGGGCTGGGCCGCGCAGGCTGCCGGCGTGGGATTTTCGCCGCCCCCTGCCGAGCCCTTGCCCGGGGCCCCATGAACGACGGTCCGGACATCGTCCCTTGGCCGGACACCGGCGGCGGTCCCGTCGGCGACTTCCGCATCTTCAGTCTGCGTACCGCACGCCGCCGCAGTCCGCGCACCGGCGCCGAACACGACTTCTACGTCATCGACTGCTCCGACTGGGTGAACGTCGTGGCGACCACGGCCGACGGGCGGTTGGTCCTGGTGGAGCAGTTCCGGCACGGGTCCGCCTCGGTGGAGTGGGAAGTGCCCGGAGGAATCATGGATCCCGACGACCCGGATCCGGTCGCGGCGGGCCTTCGGGAACTGAGGGAGGAAACCGGGTTCACCGGCACGGATGCCGTCCTGATCGGCTCCGTGCTTCCGAACTCGGCCATCCAAAGCAACCGCTGTCGGACGGTCCTGGTCCGCGACTGCCTCCGCACCCACGAGCCCGAGCTCGATCCGGGCGAGGACATCCGTGTCCGCACGGTTCCGCTCGAGTCGGTCCCGGAGCTGATCCAATCCGGCCGGATCCGTCACTCGCTCGCGGTCGCCGCGCTCTTCCACTTCGATCTCTGGCGGCGCGGACAGGTCGGCTGAGTTGGAACGGTACCGAAGGGAGCCGCACGCAAAGCCGCAAAGGCCCGAAGGAACGGCGGCAGCGGGCGTCGCAGGTCAATCGAAGTCAGGCACGCCGACCACGGGCAACTGGCGACTGGCAACGGACCACTGGCAACGAACCCCATCGGCTCATCACTCGCCAACCGGACCTCCCAAGTCCACAGTGCCCCCTTCATGGAGTCCATCGCCGGCTTGGATCACGCCGTCTTCCGCCTCGTCAACGAGGGGTGGGTCAGTCCGTTCCTGGATTGGCTGATGCCCTTCCTGAGCGGCAATGCTTTGTTCCGCCCCGCGCTCGCCCTGCTGGCTGCGGGCCTGATCTGGAAGGGTGGACGCCGCGGAAGGTGCTTCCTGTTGGTGATGGTTCTCACCCTGGCCTTGGGCGAATGGGGAACCGGTCGACTGAAGAAGTCGTTCAACCGCCCACGCCCTTTCGTCACCCATCCGGAGACCCGGACGCTGGTGGGAAAGGGGCTCAACGCCTCGATGCCCAGCGGGCATTCCGCGATTTGGGCGGCCGCGGCGGTCGTGGCCGCAGGATATTACCGCCGGAGCCCGCGTTTCCTCGTCCCCCTGGCCGCCGGAGTCGGACTCTCCCGCATGTACGTCGGCGTGCACTACCCGTCGGACGTCCTGGCCGGCTGGTCGTGGGGCGCCCTCTACGGCTGGGGCCTGCCGAGGTTCTTCGACGGGATCTGGGCCTTGGTCGGCGCCACCTGGTTCCCGGCGTGGCGGGGACGTCTGCCGTCCTTGTTGCCGGGACCGGGGCCGAATCCGTTTCCCGACTCCACCGCGACCTCCTCGGCCGAGGAAATGGAGTCGCACTGGCGTCGCCTGACCTGGCTGCTGTCCGGAGTCCTCCTGTCGGCCCGACTGGGGTATCTGGCCGCGGGGATCATCGACCTGAGCGAGGACGAGGCCTACCAGTGGCTCTGGTCCAAGCACCCGGCGCTTTCCTACTACAGCAAGCCGCCGTTCATCGCCTATGCCCAGTGGATCGGGACGACGATCTTCGGGGACACGGAGCTTGGGGTGCGGTTCTTCTCGCCGGTCCTGTCCTGCCTGGGTGCGGTGCTCATGGCGCGGTTCTGCGCCGCCTTCGCCGGTTGGCGGGCGGCCTTCCTGCTGGTCGGCGCGGCGAACACCGTGCCGCTGCTCGCGGTGGGTTCGGTGCTCATGACCATCGATCCCCTGACCGTCGCGTTCTGGAGCGTGGCGATGGTTTCCGGTTGGCGGGCATTCCGGTCGGAATCGACGGCCCCATGGATCGGGCTCGGCGTCGGGCTCGCGGGCACCTTCCTCAGCAAGTACTTCTCGCCCTTCCTGCTCGCCTCGTTTGCGGTCTACCTCGTCGCGTCCCGCAACGCCCGGATCCCGTGGCGCCGTCCGGGTCCGTGGATCGCCCTCGGATTCCAGCTCCTCGCGCTGGTCCCGGTGTACCTCTGGAACTCGCGCAACCACTGGATCACCTTCACCCACCTGCGGGAACGCGGGGGCCTCGACCGGTCGTGGAGCTTCCATCCCAACTTCATCTCCGACTTCCTGCTCGCCGAGTTCGGACTCTGGAACCCGTTCTTCTTCGTGGCGATCGTCTGGGCGGTGGTGGCCTTCCTGCGCCGCTGGCGGAGCGGCTCCATCCCGGAGCCCCGGCGCGAGGCGATGCTGTACTGCCTTTCGCTGGGCCTGCCGGTCTTCCTGTTCTACCTCGGCTACACGGTCCGCGCCCGCGTCCAGCCCAACTGGATCGCCACCTCGATCCTGCCGCTCATGACCTTCGCCGTGCTCTGGTGGGAGCACCGGCATTCCCTGGGCGACCGGGTCGGACGACGTCTGCTCGCCGGCGGCGTCGCGCTCGGACTCCCTCTGTGCGTCCTCCTCCATGAGACGCGTCTGATCACCCGCATCACCGGATACACCCCGCCGGTGAAGTACGACCTGATCCATCGCGTGCGGGGCTACCGCGAGGCCGCCGCGCTGGTCGAGGCCCGACGGGACGAGCTCCTGAAGGAAGGAAGGCCGGTCATGGTGGTCGCCGACCACTACGGCTGGGCCGGCATCCTGAACTTCTACATGCCCTCCTCCCGGAACCGCGGTGCCGCCGATCCCGTGGCGACCGTCGCGGAGTCGAAGAACCCGTCCAACCAGATCTGGTTCTGGCCGGAGTTCAAGTACCGGCACCGCGCCGGCATCACCGTGCTCTTCGTCGGCGAACCCGACCGCGGCGCGTTCGATCCCGAGGTGTTCGCCCGCGACTTCGAGTCCCATGAGTCGTTGGGCATCCTCGATGTCCCCCACCGCGGACGCGTGTTCCACCGGCTACGGCTCCATGTCTTCCGCAACCAACGCTGAGGACGGGTCCACGGCGGGCTTCGAAGTCCCCGACTACGACGTCGACGCCACGCTGGGCTGCGGACAGGCGTTCCGCTGGGAGCCCGTCCACGGCGGTTGGGAAGGGGTGGTGTCGGGAAGATGGGCCCGGGTCGAGGCGACCCCCATCGGCATCCGGGCCACCTGCCTGGGCGATCCCGAAGGCTGGGACTGGCTGCGACGTCACCTGGCCCTCGACGAGGATCTCGCGGCGATCCTGGAAACCTTCCCGGAGGATCCACCGATGCGTGCCGCGGTGGCCGCCTGCCGCGGCCTGCGCCTGCTCCGCCAGGAACCGTGGGAGTGCCTCGCCAGCTTCATCTGCTCCTCCACCAAGCAGATCGTCCAGATCCGTCAGATCGTGCGGGAACTCGCCGGCGGGTTCGGGGAACCGGTCGTGGCGCCCGCCGACCGTGGACCCGTCCATGCGTTTCCTGGGCCGGCGGCACTGGCTTCGGCCGGGGAAGCCGCGTTGCGGGCGTGCCGGCTGGGATTCCGGGCTCCCTATCTCCTGGATGCGGCGGAACGGGTGGTCGACGGACGGCTGGATCTTGCGGCGATCGCGCGGATGCCGACCCGGGAGGCCCGGGAGGCGTTGATGTCGGTGGAAGGAGTGGGTCCGAAGGTCGCCGACTGCGTGCTCCTCTTCGCCTATGGAAGGCAGGATGCGTTTCCCATCGACGTCTGGGTTCGCCGTGCCCTGCAGGAGCTCTACTTCCCGAAGGCCAGGCGGCTCACTCCGGAACGCCTCGCGAGGTTCAGCGCCGGACACTTCGGTCCGTATGGCGGCTACGCCCAGCAGTATCTCTTCCACCATGTCCGAATGCGCGCCGGCCGGGTCGGGGGAACGGCCCGGGCCGGGATCACTCCGGAGCCCGGTTCGGGAGACGGACGGTGAACGTCGAGCCCGCGCCCGGTCGCGAGTCCACGTGGATCCGTCCGCCGTGCCGTTGGACGATCTCCTTCACGATCGAGAGCCCGAGACCGGTCCCCGGGGCGTGTTGTCCTGAGGAGGGCGCCCTGTAGAAGCGCTGGAAGAGGTTGGGCAGGTCCTCGGCCCGGATCCCGATGCCGGTGTCGCGGACGGTGAGCACCGTCTCCCTGCCGTCGTCTCGGACCCCGATCCCCACGCTGCCGCCATCCGGTGTGAACTTGATGGCGTTGGTGAGGAGGTTGACGAGCACGGAGCGGATCTGTTCCCGGTCGGCGAGGACCTCGACCGGCCCGTTCGGGCCGTCCCAGTCGATCGCGACGGATCGTGAGGCGGAGATCGGGGTGAGTTCGGCGACGATCTCCCCGGCGAGCGCGGTGAGGTCGAAGGCGGCGAGTTCCATCTTCTGGCCGGCCTCCAGCCGGGAGAACTGGAGGATCTTCTCCACCATGCCGGCGAGGCGCTTGAGCTGGCTCCGCACCACGCCGAGGAACTCCGTCCTCACCTCGGCCGGCATCTCCGGGTCGCCCAGAACCGTGTCCAGGAACCCCTTCATCGACGTGATCGGCGTGCGCAGTTCGTGGGAGACCGCGGAGACGAAGTCGCGTTTGAGTTCCTCGACCTCGAACTCCTTGGAGACGTCCCGGAACACCAGGATGAGCCCGGCGTCGTCCACGCTGCCACGGATCGGCGCGATCGAAGCGACCACGCGCAGCTGCCTGCCGTCGATGGTGTCCAGCCATCGCCATTCGTTCCGGCTCGAGCCGGTCTCCCAGGCGACGCCCGACCCGAGCACCTGGGCCACGGGGTCGACATCGCCCGCCGGTTAGGACCGACGGAGGCGGAACACCTCGCCGAGGGGGAACCCGTGGACCTCGGATTCGGTGGTGCCGAGGATCCGGAGGGCCGCCGCGTTGAGAAGGGTGATCGCGCCCGACGAATCGGTCGTGATCACGCCGTCGACGATGTTGGCGAGGGTGAGGGAGAGCCGCGAGGTCTCCAGCCGAAGGGCCCGCTCCGCGGTGATGCGGTCGGTGATGTCGCGGTAGTGCCAGAGATGCCCCTGGTAGGATCCTTCGCTGAAGATCGGAACGTAGTCGCGCTCGAGGATGTGCCCGCTTCGCAGGGTGAGGATCTCGCCGGTGAGTGTCCGCCGGTTCTCCAAGGCGAGCCGGATGCCGGTGACGAAGGCCTCGGGCTCCGCGAACAGGTGCTTGGACTGCTCCGCCGAGTTCGAGCAGTCGAGTCCGACCAGTTCCGCCGGATCCGCCGGGATCCCGAAAAGGGTGCAGAAGGCCTGGTTGACGATGAGGATCCGGCGTTCGGGGTCTTCCACCAGGACGCCGCCGCGGAGGTTCCCGATCAGCGCGGAGAGCCGTGCGCTGAGGCGCCGGGACTCGGCCCGCTGCTGGGACAGCTTCTGCATGATCGCCTTCATGTCGTCGAAGGCCATCTGCTGCGCCTGGAGGATCTGCAGGACGTCGGCGACCGTGTCGTGGGCTGCGAAATCGCCGACCTCCAAGCCGTTCCTCTGCAGGTCGGAAGGCTGGGTGAACCACGGCGAGCCGAGGAAGATCCAGCCCGAGCCGTCGGCCAGCGGGAGGAGCTGGCCGCGGAGCCAGTCCTGGGAGGCTACGGTGCGGAAGATCACCGGTTGGCCGTGCAGGGTGGGGATCCGTTCGGGTTCCAACGGAAGGGAAGGGCGGTAGAGCAGCAGGGTGTCGGCGAGGGGCTGTCCGACCCGGAAGCTCGGCAGCATCCGGCCGAGGGAGCGTCCGACCGCGAGCACCCGCAAATCGCGGTCGAAGGCGAAGTGGAAGGGGAAGACGTCCCCGACCTGCGCGGCATCCAGTCCGATGTCCGGCGGAGGGGTCATGCGGCGCCGCCGGCCGACCAGGTGATCCGAAACGTCTCGTGGTCCGAACCCGTGCTGCGGCTGCCGATGTGGTCAACCTGGACGGCCACCTGGAAGCGCTTGCCGAGTCCGCGGATGATCCCCAGCAGGAACGGCTCGAGGCCGGTGCGGTTCGAATGGTAGTGGAGCACCAGGGAATCGGGGGTCCGGTCCGAGGTCTCGAAGCGGGGCGGTTGGAGGTTGGGGAAGATCATCGCGACCCGCGTGTGGAAGTGGGGCAGGTTCTCCAGGAAGTCCGGAAGCGTGCGGCCGGCGCTGTCGAGCATCGCGCCATAGCCCGCCGGGGCGACTTCCAGGACCCAGTACTCGCCGAAGGACTCGAGGATGGCCGCTGCAGGAAGGCCCAACTCGGCGCTGGCCGCCCCGACCAGGGCGTAGGTCATCGAGTCGGGATAGGATTCGTTGCTGGCGAAGAACTCCACGTCCACCCCGGCCCGGGCCTTGATGCGTTCCCAAGCCGGCTCTCCGAATCGGGAGCATACCAATTTCTCCACCGCGCGGTTCACCAGTCCGTACATCCCGACAGCGAAGCACGGCGGAACTGGGCAAGTCGAGAAACAGGAAGCTTCCGAAGCCTGTTTTCAGGGGTCGCGATGCATCTCGGGATGGCTGTTTCCTTTTTACAGGCCTCCCCAACACCGCGGGTAAATGCTTTCCAATGTTGCCACCCGGCAAGGCCCTGATGTGGCACCCTAGGGTGTGCAATCCCCGCAAATTGAGACCTGCCGGGGTTTGGCACGTCGCCTGCGAGGGGAATGGCGTGAGCATGTCGGTCATCGAAAACTTTCTGGTTCCGGAACGCCTCGAATCGAGGGAGCCGTCGGCTTCCCGCATGACGCGGTCCTTGGCCGCGGCCGACGTCCAACGCTCCGAGCCGGCCATCGCCGACGCGGCGCTGCTCCACGAGATCCGCAACGCCTTGGCCGCCGTCCTCGGCCACGCCGAGCTGATGCCGGTGTTGGACGACCTGAACGACGACGCGACC
>CAIYXO010000716.1 GCA_903930165.1 uncultured Verrucomicrobiota bacterium
GCTGAAGAGGTTCGCCGGGTCGGTGACGAGGCAGAAGGTCGGCAACGCCACC
This sequence comes from uncultured Verrucomicrobiota bacterium, assembly GCA_903930165.1. Classification (GTDB taxonomy): domain Bacteria; phylum Verrucomicrobiota; class Verrucomicrobiia; order Limisphaerales; family UBA9464; genus SXXZ01. The sequence goes on from CAIYXO010000716.1 coordinate 53, forward strand.
AAGGCGTTGGTCATCAGGTTCCGGTAGGGCGCCGAGTTCACGATGTCCGGATCCATGCCGTAGTCGGTGACCTGACCGTTGCCCCAATTGGCCGGCCAACCCGCCGGCGCCCTGCCGTCCGCCGACTGCCTCAGGATGTCGCCGATGAAGAGGTAGCTCTGCGTGTCCACGTCGGAGGGCTGAAAGCCGTCCCGGAAGGCGGCCGCACGGACGACGGTGGTGCCCTCGATCCGTATCGGTCCGGCGTAGGGTGTCCCGACGGTCACGGTCGGCGTCGCCCCGTTGGTCGTGTAGCGGATGACCGCCCCCGGGGTGGCGGTGCTGATCGCCAGGTCGAAGGGTGCCGAATGGAATCCGCGGTCCCGGCTGAACCGGGTGTCGGCCACCCGGTCCTGGAGCCCGGCGCCGTTCACGGCCCGCGGCGTCGGCGGGTTGAAGAAGTTCCGGCCTCCTGGCACCAGGCCGAACGACACGTCCGGGGTCTGCTGCGGATAGTCGAGGTACTCGGTCGCCGCCACCGGCGACTCGGGCGGGAAAAGGGCCAGATAGCCGCCCGACGAGGACAGCGTGAATCCCGTGTGCAACTCCCGCCCCGCGACCGCCCGGTCCTTGCCCGAGGCGAAGACCAGGAGGAACCCGCCGGCCGCGAGGTTCGTCGACGGCAGACTCCACAGGTCGGGGCGCGAAGGATCGTCGGTCAGCGTCCAGCCCTGGAGATTCACCGGCGTGGAGCCTTCGTTCCGGATCTCGATCCAGTCGCTGAACTCCAGGTTCTCGTCCCGCAGTCCCCGGGTGTTGGCGGTCAGGAACTCGGTGAGGGTGACCTGCGCCGCGACACGAACGGAGACGACGAATGCCGCCAGGAGGAGGGCCAAGTACCGATGCATGGGAGTCCGGGAGGATGCCCCGAATCGGCCCCGGCCGCCACCGGGTTCTGTGGGAACCCGGACGGTCCACCCCGCAGAACCGCAAATCTACGGACCGGGACGGAGTGGCCCCAGGGCCGGAAGCCCTCGTACAAAGCGGACATGGTTCGAGCGCGCAGATTCGGTCCCCTATCCATTCCAATGTCCCAGCATCAGTTCCGGGCCGCCGTCGTGGCGGCCCTCCTCGCCGCCCCGCGTCTCTCCGCCGCCCTTTTCGCCGGCGACGTCGCCGTCGTCGGCCGATACACTGGTGCCGGCACCGACGGGTGGTCCTTCGTCCCGCTCGTCGACCTCGCCGCAGGCACGACGGTCTTCTTCACCGACCGGGGGTGGAGCGGTACCGCCTGGCAGGCGATCTCCGCGACGGAGCCCGGCACCTCCTACGCCCGGTTCACCGCCACCGGCACCATCACGGCGGGAACGATCATCAACAACTTCGAGACCGGCGGGACGCTGCCGACCGGCGAGTCGCTGCCATGGACCTGGTCCGCGGGTTCCGCAGCCGGGCTGACCGACATCGCCTTCCAGACCACGGACGGCGACCAGATCACCGTGTTCACGTCATCCGACGACAGCAGCCTGACGACCCTCTTCAATTCCTCGAATCTCACTCCCCTCTTCACCCTTGACGACTCCGGTGCGTTCGAGACCGGTGGCACTTCGCTTCAGTCGCATTCGCGCCTGCCACCCGGGCTGACCGTTGGGAGCACCGCCATCAGCCTCGGTTTGTTCCCGACCTCGGCCACCACGCTGTCGGTCGACCTGGCCGCGCTGCAGGCCCTCCATCCGGACGGGGCCACGCGTGACCAGTGGCTCACCGCGATCGCGGACGCCTCGTACTGGACGACCCAGGCCGGGGGCACCCAGCGCCTGCCGATCGGCACCCTGACGGTGGTTCCCGAACCGTCCCACTACGCGCTGATCGGAGGCGGAATGCTTGCGGTTTGGCGCCTGGTCGCCCGACGCCGATCGAACTCCCGCTGAACCCGGAATCCCTTCGCGCTGCCGGGCCGGTCAGAACCGGACCGGCGCCCGGGATTCCGAAAGGCGGGGTCGGGCACCGGCCTCCCTCGCCGTCCGACACGGAACGGGATTCGCGATTCGACACCCTGCGCGGCTTCCCGCTAAGCTGACCGCTCTATGTTCGAAGTCACACGGTCCAATCTGGACGGCATCTCGTCCAAGATCGGGCAGATGCGCCGGTTCATCGACCTGCCCGCCGCACAGAAGCGCCTGGCTGAGTTGGAGGCGCAGATGGCTTCCGACAGCTTCTGGAACAACCAGGAGCTGGCGAAGAAGGTCATCGAGGAGACCAACACCCTGAAGAAGAAGGCGGAGCCGCTGATCGGATTCGGTCGGCGGTGCGACGACATCGGGGTGCTCCTGGAACTGGGCGAGGCGGAGCCGCAGGCCGGACAGGACGCGGTGCAGGCCGAGGCGGACGCGGAGATCCTGCGCCTGGGCCGGGAACTGGAGCGGTACGAACTCGAGATCCTCCTGACCGGGCCCCACGACCACCGTACCGCCATCTTCTCCATCCAGGCCGGCGCCGGCGGCAC
>CAIYXO010000717.1 GCA_903930165.1 uncultured Verrucomicrobiota bacterium
GATGAGTCCATCGGCTTCCAAGCGGTGCAGAATTGGGTACAACATGCCATCTGTCCACTCGACCTCCCCGGCGGAGAGTTCACTGACCTTCTGGATGATGGCATATCCGTAACTCTCACCGCCTTGCAGGATGCCCAGAACGATGGCCTTGGCGGAGGCGGCGTTGAGGTCCTTGTTGATCTTCATGGAACCACTATGCATTGAGGTGCAATGTATGCAAGTTCTAGGTATTGTTTTTGATGTTCGGATGGCGGGTACATCAAGCGGGGGAAGACCGGCTGAAGCGGAGTTCGGTCCGTTGTGAATCCGGAACCGGATTCGTATCAGGGGTGGGCGCTGGCAAGCGGCGGGACTGGCCGGCCGGGTTGGCGGTCATTACGCTGGTCCCATGCTTTCGGACACGACCCGAATCGTCGCCAGCGGCGGCGCCCTGCCACCCGAGGCGATCCGCGGCGCCGTGGAGGCGCTGGTCGACGAATCGGTGCCGGTGGAGTCCAAGGTCGGCTTCCTCACCGCCTTGGCCGCCAAGGGGGAGACGGCGGAGGAGATCGCCGGCTTCGCCCGCGAGCTTTTGGCGCGGGCCATCCCGGTTCCGTTGCCGGATGGATTCCGGGAATCCCGCGAGGTCCTGGACGTCTGCGGCACCGGCGGCGACCGCCTGAACACCTTCAACATCTCCACCACGGTGGCCTTGGTCTGCGCCGCGGCCGGCGTCGCCGTCGCCAAGCACGGCAACCGCGCCATCACCTCGAAGTCGGGCAGCGCCGACGTCCTCGAGGCGTTGGGCATTCCGGTGGACCTCTCTCCGGACGCCGTGGCGAGGTCGATCGTCGAACACGGCTTCGCCTTCCTGTTCGCCCCGCGCTTCCATCCGGCCTTCAAGGGCATCGCCCCGGCGCGGAAGGCCTGTGCCGACCTCGGCCAGAGGACGATCTTCAACTTCCTGGGACCGCTGGTGAACCCGGCCCGGCCGACTGCCCAGCTGCTCGGGGTTTCACGCTCCGAGCTGGTGGAACCGATGGCCCAGACACTGCAGTCGCTGGGACTGCGGCGGGCGATGGTGGTGAGTGGAACCGTCCCTGGGCATGGATCCCTCGACGAGCTGTCGACCCTGGGTGACAACCGGGTGGCCGAATTCTATCAGGATCGCGCGTTCGCCACCTCCACATGGTCGCCGATGGATTTCCCGGCGGGACCGGCCCAACTGGAGGATCTCGCGGGAGGCGATTGCCGGGAGAACGCCGCCATCCTCATGCGGCTCCTCGGGGGCGAGGAACGCGGGCCGCGGCGGGATGCGGTGTTGATGAACGCGGCGGCTGCGTTGTTCGTCGCGGGCCGCACCCGCAGCATGGGCGAAGGCTGGGATCTCGCCGACCGCGTGCTCACCGACCGGGTCGCCCTGAAGACGGTCGAGGCGTTGCGGAGGGGGTGAGTTTCCGTTGGCCACAGAGACACGGAGGGCACGGAGGTTTCGACACGGATTTCACGGAGGTGGTGGGGAGCTGCGGCCTGGGGGCAGCATTCCTCGGTTCAACGAGGTCCTGCCCCGACCGGGAACGGTTTCCCTCCCGGTGTTTCCTGACCCGCTTTTCCGAACGCCGCAGGTGAATCGGGTTTCAAGCGATCCAGTTGGGACCAATCAGGGTGCGCAGGAACTCCGGCGTGGCCCACGGGGCGGCGCCGGAGAAGCGCTCGACGAACTCCGTCCCGGCGCCGATCCGGACCCGGTCCGGGGTCCATTGCGGGGTGAGGATGTTGGCGAGGAGGACGTGGTCGGCGTCGGGATGGAGCCGGAGCGCCTTCCAGCAGCCGCCGGGCACGGCGACGAGGAAACCTTGGCCGGCGGCGAGGTCGCGGCCCAGGGTGACCTTTTCGGCGCGGCCGTCGGGATGGAACAGGAAGTAGTCCACCGGGCCGCCTTCGCAGAGGACGTGCAGGTCGTCGGATTCGAGCCGGTGGAGGAAGTTCAGCGGCAGGTCCCGGTCGAGCAGGTAGAAGATGGAGCTGTGGGCCTGAAGGGGGCCGCCGGGCGTGCCGACCCGGATCCCGGAAACGGAAACCTCCGCGAAGCGACCGGACTCGCCGGGCAATTCGCGGAGGTGGAGGCGGGAGATCAGTTCCTCCCGGCGGGAACGCGCCGCGGTCTGGGCGGACGCGTCCATCGGGCGATCAGCGGATCTCGAGCAGGATGCCGAGCTTCTTGAGCGTGTCGCCCTCGGCTTGGGAGAGGCGGTAGAGCTCCTTGTTGTACTCGGAGAGGGCGCCGATCTCGTCGGACTCGGCGGCGGTGAGCTGGCGCTGGAGTTCGAGGACCTGGAACGAGGTGCTCTTGCCGTTCGCCAGCTTCTTCTCCTCGGCGTCGAGCGCCTGGGCGGCGAACTCGCGCGCCTTCTTGGTGGCGCCGACCCGCTCGAACTGGGTCTTGGCGGCGCGGATCGAGATGTCGATGTCGCGCATGGCGTTCTGCTCGATGCGCTTGTAGTCGAGCAGCAGGCGTTCCTGCTCGAGCTTGGCCTGCTTGTTGGCCTCGCGGGCGTTCCGGTTGCTCAGCGGGAAGGTGAGCGTGATGGCCACCGAATGGTTCGGGAAGTCGCGTCCGCCGATGTTGTCGAGCGAGGTCTCGATGTGGCGTCCGACTCCCGCCAGTCCAAAGCTGCCGCTGAGGTCGAGCTGGGGGAAGAGCTGGTTGTGGGTGAACTTGCGGCGGATCTTCTGCTGTTCGAGCGAGATGTTCGCCCGCACCACGTCGGGGCGTTGGGTCAGCGCCTTGTGCCAGCTGTCCTTCTTGTCGAAGGCCACGGGCACCGCGGTCAGGGTCAACGTGGGGTCGAACTCGACGTCGTCGAGCGCCGCGAAGTCGTCGGAAACCAGGTTGCGCAGGCGGGCCAGGGCGTCGCCCAGATTGCCCTCGGAGCGCAGGAGGTCGGCGCGGGTGCGGAACACCTCGGCTTCGGACTGCTTCTCGTCGAGGGGCGCCAAGGCGCCGACCTCGACCCGCTTCTTCTGTTCGGCGAGTCGCCGTTCGGAGGTCTCGACCGCCTTCTTCTGGACCCGGACGCTTTCGCGGGCGGCGATGACGTCGTGGTAGGCGAGGGCCACCTGCGTGGCGACGCCGATCACCAGCTCCTGGACGTCCTGTTCGGTGCGTTGGATCGAGAGCTTCCCGATGGAGATGGCCAGACGCGGCTGGTCGATCCAGAAATCCTGGAGCAGCGGCTGGTTCAGTCCCAGGCGTAGGGACGGGTTGTAGAGGAAGCCATCCTGCGGCCGCAGGGAGTTGCTCGCACGCGGCACGTTGAAGCCGATGTTGTAGGTCGTACCCCAAGGCACCAGGCCGTTGATGCCAGCCTGGTAGTTCTCACCCCACGCCTCGGCGCCCGGCACCACCGCTTGACCCGGCAAGGCCAACGCCGGTTGCGCGCGGAAGCTCTGTCCCGCCGATAGCTGCACGGACGGATCATACGCGCCGTAGCCCTGGCGGAGCTGGCTCAGCGCCTGCCGCGGGTTGTAGTAGGCGATGCGGACATCCAGGTTCTTCTGGAGCGCCATCTTGACGCAGTCGTCCAGTGAGACGGGCTTGGTCTCGGCGACGGCGGTGAAGGCCGAGGCGGCGGCGACGGCGGCGAGGGAGCCGCAACGTGCCCAGAATTGCCGGTGATGCTTCGTTTCCATGACGATATGACGCAGACGTATCAATTTCCGGTCGGGACGCGCATACGGACGCGAGAAGACCGGGAATTGTTCAGAGACCTCAGGATCCCACGCCGTGACCCGGCAGGCCAGTCCAAGGTTTCAACCTTTCTGCTTCGGAAACGGGGCTCGGTCGAATTCCGCCAGCATCGCAGGCAGTCTCGCGACCGACCATTCCCATTCACCCGTTCAACGCTTCAACGCTTCAACGCTTCAACGCTTCAACGCTTCAACGCTTCAACCGGGCCCCAGTCCGAGGCGGGACCACCAGGAACCGATGTCCATGTAGTCCGGGATGCAGAACTCCGCGCCGGCCGCGAGCAGGCGGGACTTCTTCGATTCGTCGGTCCGACCCGAATGCCAGTGCTCCTCGTCCGCCGCCACGGCGATCGCCCGGCCCCCGGCGGCGAGCGTCTCGACGATCTCGGTCACGCCGTCGCCGAAGGAGACCAGCTGGGTGGCCGGATCGAGTCCGTGTTCGGCGATGATGTCCCGGATGGCGTTGCGTTTGTGGAAGGCGGTGTCGGTCAGCGAGGTCGGTCCGTGGATCCGTTCGCCGAAGATGGGCCGCAGCCCCAGGCATTCCACCTCGCCCGAGACGAAGGGCCGGGGCGTGCCACTGACCACGTGGAGACCGACGCCGGCGGCCTGGAGGCGATGGAGGAACGCGCGTCCACCCAGGACCATGAAGTGGTCCGCCGTGTTCGCGCCGGACCGGATGGCGTCGATGCGTTCGCGGATCAGGCGACCGAGCCGGGCCTGGAAGTCGTCCTGGAAACCGTCCGGTGTCAGGGGCTTCCCGCCCCGTTCGGCCACCAGTTCCGCCAGACGCTCCATCTGGTGGATGCTGGGACGTCCGTTCAGGGCCCAGATCTCGTGGTGGGCCATGGCGGAGCGCGCCTCGACGGACTCGCCGGGAAGCGCCGGCAGGAACTCCATCCACTGGGCCAGCATCACCTCGCCCCATCCGGCCCGGATGAAGGAGAGCGTGCCGTCCCAGTCGAAGACCACGTGCAGGGGACTCATGCGGATCAGAGGGAGACGGGTTGTCCGGTGCGGATCGAAGACTCCTCGGCCTCGCAGACCGCCACCGCGGCCGCGCCGTCGTCGGCGGTGACCACGCTGGGGGACTTGCCCGCGCGGATCGACTCGACGAGGTGGAGGATCTGTCCGGCATAGCCGTCGGGCCCCTCGGGCTTGAGAACCTCCACGGGCTTGCCCTCCACGAAGAGCCGGAGCGCCTCCGGGCCGCGCGAGAGGTCGTAGTCGAGCGTGGCGTGCTCGAACACGATGGTGTAGGCCATGTTGAATCCGAACCCGGGCGTCATCGCCCAGCTTCCCTCGGCGCTGACCACCGCCCCGCCTTCGACGTCGAACAGCGAGACGACGTGGTCGGTGCCGCCGCTGACGCGGGTGTGGCCCCGCGAAAAGACGCTCCGCGGATGGCCGAAGAGATGCCGGATGAAGTCGACGTCGTGGATGTGCAGGTCGAGCAGCGCCCCGCCGGAGTCGGTTGCGTTGAGGAAGTGGCCATGACCCCAGCCGGGGGCCTGGGCGACACGGCGGAAGCGCGCGCTCAGCACCCGGCCGTGGGCTCCGGAAACGACGGCGGCCTTGGCCACGGTCCATTCCGGCCAGAAACGCAGGCACATGGCCGGCATGAGGAACACGCCTCGAACCGCGGCCTCCGCGGCGGCTTCGGCGAGCTTCCTTCCGTCGGCCGCGGTGCGGGTCATCGGCTTCTCGACCAGGACGTGCTTGCCGGCCTTGAGGGCGGCGATCGCGAGGTCCACATGGGTCTTGGTCGGCGTGGTGATGTCGACGACATGGATCCCGGGATCCGCGAGGAAGGCCTCGATGTCGCGATAGGCGCGGACGCGGGACATGTCGAGCCGGACGCCGTTGGGGTCGCCGACGTTGCCGCCGACGCGGGTGAGGTCGCCGTCGAGGTTGCGTCCGCTGGGATTGCAGATCGCTCCGACCGCAACGCCGGGAACCTTGGCGAGCGCCTGGATGTGGGTCGCGGCCATGAAGCCGAGTCCCAGGAAGCCGAACTGAAGTTGCATCGGGCGATTAGGCGGAAAGCGCGGCGGGTTGGAAACATCCAACGGAACCCGGAACGGGCGTGCGCGCCGCCGCCCCGGTCACTCCGCGGTGGAGTTCCATAGGGCGATCACGGGCGAATCGGTCCGGTCCTTCTCGTAGGAGAGTTGGCAGATCGCGGCGGGATCGAGCTGGAATCGGCGGGCTTCCAGGACCGGAAGGCCGATCCATCGGGCCCCGATCACCCGACCGAAGTGCCCATGTGAGAAGAGTGCCGTGTCGCCATCCATCTTCCGGAGGCGGGCGATGAGGCGGTCGGCCCGGTCGGAAACCTGGGCCGGCGATTCCCCGTGGGGACACCCGTCGCGGAACAGGTTCCAGGAGGGCCGTTCCTCGAGGATCTGTGCGGTCGTGATCCCCTCGTAGCTCCCGTAGTCCCACTCGGCCAGTTCGTCCGTGGTGATCGCCTGCGAGCCCAGTCCCGCCAGTTCGCAGGTCCTCATGGAACGCCGGCGTGGACTGGTGAGCACCCGCGTGAAGTGCCTGCCACGGATCCGGCTGCCGAGGGCCCTTGCGGAGTCCTCGCCCGATTCGGTCAGCGGGAGGTCGGTGGGGCTGGTGTGACGCCCGGAGAGGGACCAGTCGGTCTCTCCGTGCCGGACGAGGAAGATCTGGGGCAGCATGGGATCAGTCGGTGCGGTACAAAAGGGACGGTCACGCGAAGACTCCAAGACGCGAAGGAACGGGAAGGGAGCCGTCGGTTTGGTGGTGGAAGTTTCGATCGGCTGTCGGTTTTTCCCATCTCGATTCAGAAACCGCTTCTCCCGCCGCGCCTTGGCGTCTTCGCGTGGGTTCGGTCTTCGCTACCATTGGAAAGGTTCCGGGTCAGTTGGGGTGGGACCATCGCCACTGGCGGATTTCCGGGAGGTCCTCGCCATGGAGCCGGATGTGGCGGTCGTGCGCCTCCAGGCGGTCCCGCAGGAACTGCCGGGCCGGTTCCGCGACCGGGCCAAGCCGGGGGACGCGGCGGATGACGTCGCCCACCAGGTGGAAGCGGTCGATGTCGTTCCGGACCACCATGTCGAAGGGCGTCGACGTGGATCCCTCCTCCTTGTAGCCGCGGACGTGCA
>CAIYXO010000718.1 GCA_903930165.1 uncultured Verrucomicrobiota bacterium
AGGCCGGCGGTTTCGTTTTCCGATGCGTCCAGTTCCCGGCCGAAGTGGGAAGCCTCACGCCAAGGAAGGGGAAGGGAACCGCCGGTTCGCTCTCGGATCCGGATCGGTGTTGGCGGCTTGGCGCGTTTGCGTGCGGCACCGCTGGGTGTCTCATGGACTGACCCGCACGCGGAAGAAGTACTGTCCGCGGCCCAACAGCGCCGGGACGGTGGCCGAGGCCGTCGAACCCGTTCCGATGATCGGAGCGCCGGCGGGAGTCCAGGTCTCGAGGTCGGTGCTGATCTCGAGCAGGTACTCGCGTCCGGGCCGGGTTGTCCAGGTCACCGAGACCGGGCCGTTGCCGCCGCCGGAGGGAAGGTTCACCGCCAGGAACGACTTGAATCCGACCGGCGAGGTGCCCGCGACGAACTCGCTCCGGTTCGCGTAGCCGTCGCCGTCCGGATCCGCGTCCGGTGCCCCGGCCGGGTTGGTCAACGAACCGAAGTGCCGCTGCTCCCACAGGTCGGAGAGACCGTTCGCGTTGCTGTCGGGAATCGTGTACTCGCCCCGCACCACCAGCCGGTTCGTGCCCAGCGTTTGGGTGACGGTCGCCGGCGTGTTCCAGTCGGCAACCGGCAGCCACTGCACCACGTAGGTTCCCGCCAGGGCGTTGGGAACGTTGAAGCTCCTGCCTTCGCCCGAGACGGTCCCGAATTCGGCCGGTCCCCGGACGATGAACTCCGCCTGGGCCAGGTTGTTGGAGATCACCAGGTCGGAGGCGTTGCGGTTGGTGATGGAGATGGAGACGTCGTCGATGAACCAACCGGGCCGGTCGGTCGTTTCGAAACTGAGGAGCTGGTAGTTGAAACGCAGCCGCACCACGTGTCCGGTGAAGCGGCTGATGTCCACGCGCACCTCCTCCCAGCCGTCGGAGACGTCCCCGTAGCCGAATCCGGCGAGGTCGCTCCAGACGGCGCCGTTGTCGGTGCTGATGGCGACCTGGCAGACCTCGATGTCGAGCAGGTCGCTGCGCTCGGTGGTGTCGTACCAGGTCCGGAAGCGGAGCGTGGCCTGGTTGCCACCGCGCAGGTCGACCGCCGGGCTGATCAGGTCCGCGATGGCGGTGTCCACGCACTCGCCGCCGAGGTTGGTTCCCCAGCACCGCGTGCCGCTGTGGGCCGCGACCCCGTGTCGGTTGATTGGGGTGCCGTAGGCCCAGGTGGTGTTCAGCAGGTTCTCGCCGGTCTCGTCGTCGAAGGCGTCGTCGTCGAAGGTCGCCCAACCCGTGCGGCCCGACTCGAGATCGTCGCTCCAAGGCGCCTGCACCGGGCGGAGCGTCCGCAGCACGAACAGGCGTCCCGCGTTGTCCGAAACCGCGACGTTCCCCGCCTCGTCGCGGCTGGACACGAGGAAGTTGTACTCCCGGTCGGGCTGGAGTCCGTCGATCTGGACCTCGTGTCGGAGCGACATCTCCGCGCTGTAGGCCGAACGGGAGAGGAAACTCGGATCGCTTCCGCTCTCGCCGAATCGCACCAGGGCGTCGGTCGGCTTGTCGGTTTCCCAGGTCAACACCGCCTCGTTGTAGGCCGGATCCCATTCGAGCGAGGCGATGACCGGTCGGACGGTGTCGACTGCGGCCTCGGCCGTCGTGGTTTCACCCGGGGCTCTGGAGTAGCGAGCCGAGAGCGTGTCGGCGTTCCTTGCGCCCAACTGGAGCCCCGGTCTGTTGGTCGGATTGGCCACGAGTGTCAGCCGGCCACGGAACACGCCGCGCAGGGGGCTCTCCACCAGGGGGACCTCGACGCCCGCGGACTGGGAAGTGCTGGCGACGTGGACGCTCAGGTTGGTGCGGCCGGTGCGGGCGGCGTCGTTGACCTCGACCACGACCGACGCCGGCAGGGTGTAGGCTGGTTGGTCGAAGGCCACCCCGGCGCCACCCCGCAGGCCCGGAACCAGGAAGTCGAGGCAGCGTCCCAGCAGCGTCCCCCGCGTGTCCGGCGCCTCGCCCTCCGCGGGAACCGCCTCCAGGGGGACCGAAAGGAAGACGACCCGTCCGCGGCTGTCGCTGCCGGTCCGCGGGTGGCGGAGGCCGATGATGCGTCCCTCGTCCTGGGTCAGGATCGGGGCGGCGTCCGCGGCCAGTTGGAGGTGGTCGGGGAAGGTCGCGTAGTCGAGGAAGCCGCCGAAGTCGGGGAAGGCCTCGTAGTTCATCAGCAGGTTCATGCCGGAGCTGATCGGGTCGCCCCGGACCCCGGTTCCCACGAAGGCTCCGCCGTCGACGGTGTAGCCGGTCACATGGAGGATGTTGGTCTGGAGCCCGAGTTCGGACGGGGCCAACCGGCTCAGGAGTTCGGACGAAGCCACGAACAGCGCCCCGCCGCCCTGCACGTACGTCGTGATGTTGGCGGCGAGTCCGGCCGGAAGCGTCGCCAGGTCCTCGGGACGCCACAGCACGACCCGATACGACGAAAGGATCGCCGCGCTGGGGATGATGTTGGTCTCTCCCATGTCCCAGACCTCGTAGTCGATGCCGAGTTCCTGGAGCGGGGTCGTCCAGTGGTCGATGCCGGGGAAGTCGAGGCCCAGTTGGGCGAACGTCGTCTCCGGCGAATACAGGAGCAGGGCCTTGGCGGGACGGGGCGCGGTGAAGAAGTACCCTCGGCCGCCGTTGTCGTTGGTGCTGACATTCCCGGCGCCGTCGGTGGCCACGACCCGGTACCGGTACACCGCGTCCGGAGTCAGCTCCGGCAACGCAACCTCGGGCTGCGTGCGGAGGGCGAGGTTGGTCACGGCGAAGGCGGGGGCGTTGGTCGGGGTGACTTCGACGACGACGCTCACCGGTTCGCCGGCTTCCATGCGGATGGCCACCCGGCCGAAGCGGCCGATCGCGCGGATCCCTTCCAGCGCCGGCGGATTCAGGTCCACCCGGGCGGTCCTTGTCCGGACGCCCTGCGGCGAGAGGTCGGAGTAGCGAAGGGTCAGTGAATCCCCGTGGCCCACCGTCAGCGCACCGGACTGAGGGAAGCGCACGAGCTGGACGGCGCCGGTGAAACTGCCGCCGGTGCCGCTCGGCAACAGGGTCAGTTGGAGCGGTGTCGGCGAGTTGTCCGAGGAGACCTCCACGGCGACGCCGGCCTGGTTGCGGAGGTCCGTGTCGACGAGGCGGATTCCTGCGGTGGCCGGAGAGCGGTAGGTCTCGCGGTCCCAGGAAACGACGCCTTCGCCGGGCATGGGGATCTGTCCCGAGACGACGAGCGCGAAGTCCTGTTCCGGTGCGGAACCTCCACGGCCGTGCACGTCCTGGACCACGCGGACGCCGCGGACCCGGAGGATCCATTCGCCCACGGCCGGGTTCGAAATCAGCAGGCCTTCGACGTTGTTGATGCGGTCGCCTTCCGCGGTGCCCGGGACGGTTTCCCCGTCCAGGAAGGCGTTGCCGCGGTACACGGCGCCGTCGGGCGAGACCGCCTCGAGGTCGAGGTCGTTGACCAGCGCGGGAATGGCCGCGGGAAGCCCCGGGACGTCCGTGTAGGCGAGCGTCACCTTGAGGGCGTCGTCGGCGCCCACGATCACGCGCCTCTCGAAGACCGCGCCGGTTCGGAGTCCGGCATCCTGTTCGGTGAATTCGTACCGCCGTTCGCCGGTGATCAGGCCCGCCAGTTCCAGGCGCCCCCAGCCTTCCTCGCCGTTGGGGACCGGCGGGGTGCCGCCCACGATCTCCGTTCCGGCCTCCGGATCGTCCGGGTCGACCGGCACCTCTCCGGTTCCCATGTCCACGGCGCTGTTGATCAGGGCCGCCTTCACCAAGGCCGGGGAAGGGGTCGTGCCGCCGTGGGTCTCGCGATACCATTGGACGAAGACCGCCGCGGCGCCGCTGACATGCGGTCCGGCCTGCGAGGTTCCGCCCTGGAACAGGTAGTTCTCGTCGATCGGCAGCCAGGCGTTGGCATCGCTGGCAAAGCGGCTCTTCAACGAGGCGATCCAGGTGCCCGGGGCGGTGATGTCCGGCTTGATGCGGCCGTCCTCGGCCGGGCCACGGCTGGAGAAGTCGGCCATCGTCTCGCGGCCTTCGGCATAGAGGGCCAGGTCGAAGCGGTCGTTCTGGCAGGCGCCCGTGGCGATGACGTTCTTCCCCACCGCGGGCGAGCCGATGGTCTGTTGGCCGGGACCGCTGTTTCCGGCGCTGAACTCGAGCACGTAGGGCTGTTCGCCCGGGGTGGCGGCGTCGGCGTCGCGAACCAGCGCGTCGAACTCCGCGGCGCTCAGGTCGTACTGGCCCTGGGTGTCGTCTCCCCAGGAATTCGAGCCCACGTAGGCGCCAGCGCGGACGGCGTCCCGGGTCAGCGCCTCGTAGGTGGGCGGCGCGAAGTACTCGCCCGCGCCGTCGAACAGCCGCTGGCCCACGAGGTGCGATCCGGGTGCGACTCCGAGGCCCCAGAGGAAGCCCTCGCCGTCCACCGTCCCCAGGAAGCCGTTCCCGGCCACGATGCCCGCGCAGTGGGTGCCGTGGCTGTGTTCGTCCACGGCGTCCTCGAGCCCCCCGTAGGCGAAGAGCGCGTCGACGCGACCGAACAGGTCCTCGTGCATCGTCGCCGGATCCCCGGAGTCGAGACCCGAGTCCGCGACCGCGACGGTCACGCCGCGGCCGTCGAAGCCGAGCTGCTGCACCGTGGCCCGTGTGCCCGGGGGCGGTTCGTCGCCGAGGACGATCTTGGTCGCGATTTCGTCCACCAGCTTCATCTGTCCGGCGCCTTCGATCCACAAAGTCCCCGGCCCGCGTGCCAATTCGAGGATCCGGGGCGCGTCGGCGAAGCCGTTGAGGAAGGTCCCGAAGCGGGTGGTCGTCCGGTGGGTGGCTCCGGGAAGGAGCTTGAGGGCCTGGACCAGTTCCGCCGCGCCCGCGCCGGGACGGAGCAACACCTTGACCGGCACCCTCTCCGCCGGCTTCGCGGCGACGCTTCGGGCCAGCCGCGGGTCCACACGGAGCGACGCGCGGTACTCGCCGATCCAACGGACCGGGGCCAAGGCCCGGATCATCCCGAGGTCGGCGACCTGGAGATGGCAGACGTAGGCGTTTTCCGGAACCGGGTGCAGGAGCTGGACGCCGGCATCGGCCAACGCCTGTCGCACGGACTCGTCGAGGGCGCCGTCCAATTGCAGGAGATGAAGTCCCGAGACGGGAGGCGTGGCCTGCTTCGCCGACTGGAGTCTCTGTGCGATCGGCGCCGGTGCAGGGGTCGTGATCGTCTCGTTCCGAAGGCGGATGAACCGCGGGTCCTGGGCCCAGGCGGACAGGGACAGAAGCAGGACGACACCGACGAAGAGCAGCCGGCTCCGG
>CAIYXO010000719.1 GCA_903930165.1 uncultured Verrucomicrobiota bacterium
CCACGCCGTCGTCATGTCCCCGCTCGACCATGAAGGGACGGGGAAAGATCAGCCACGACATCTCAGCGTAGTTGAAGGTGTCGGCGAGGTTCCACTCGGGCATGTCGTATTCCACCGTCCAGAGGTAGCTGTACGGCGAGTCGGCGGAGACGTTCTTGAGGATCCACTCGTTGTAGTCCGCGGAGCAGATGCTGAGGCAGTAGCGCGGGACCACGGCGGGAACACGCATCGCGGTCTTGCCTCCGTAGCTGAGCCCGTAGAAGGCGATCCGCCGGGGATCGACGAAGGGCTGGTCGGCGAGCCAGCCGGTGATCACCTCGTGTTGCCGGACGATGTAGGACCACAGGGTGAGACCCAGCGGACGGGCTCGTCGCAGGACCTGGCGGAACCGGGTGCCGCCGGTGTAGGGATTCTGCGGCGAGAAGGTCACATAGCCCCGCTCGGCCAAGCGGTAAGCGTAGCGGTGGTAGAATTGGCTTTCCACTGTGGGATCGGCGAGGTCCCCGGGGCGTCCTTCGAGCCCGTGTTGGCAGACGACCACGGGCCGCCTGTCGTCGGGCTTCAGGCCGGCGGGCAGGACGAGGATGCCGGTGGCGAAGACGTCCGGATGGACCTCCAGTTCCACCTCGTAGCCCCGGATGCCGTTGGTTTCGTAGAGCAGCCGGGAGCGGGGCCGCGGCGGGAGCGATGGCGGTGGAAGCACGCCGAGGACCTCTTGCTTGAAGCGGTTCCGGAGCGGCTCCACGGAGCGCAGGAACTCCCGTTCCCCGGAACGGTTCACATCCTTCCAGATCGACTCGCGGCGCCGTGACGCGGCGTGCATCCGGGACTGCGTCTCCATCAGCATGCGTTCGTAGATCCGCCGGGTGCGGTTCGTGGTTTCCCTTTCAGCGTCGGCGTTCCAAACCGGTCCGGCGGGAACGACGGACGGGGCTGGGAGGGCGGTTCCCAAGGAGCCGAGGAAGGATTCCAGCGCGGAGGAACCGAACAGGGAGGTCGCGTCCGCTTCCACCCAGAGGACCTTTGCGCCGGGAAACCGATTCGAGAACCGATCCCGTTCCCGCCGGAACTCCTCGGGAGTCGGGCGGTCCAATCGGCCGGGCGCCCCGCCACCCTTGTCGGTGCGTTGGTGGACGGGGTAGAGGCCGTGCTCGACCACCAGCGGACGCGGCTGGATGAGGGCCGCGAGTTCGGCATCCCCGAGCCGCGTGGAGAAGGACCAGATGTCCCTCTCGATCGGAAGATCCGCGCCGCGTCGCCCCAGGCCGAAGGCCCCGGAGGTGGCGACGGGGCCGAGGCGTGTGTCGAGCGCCCCGGCGAGCAGGGCCAGCAGGCCGCCTTCGCCGTGTCCCAGGATTCCAAGACGGTTGGTGCCGGTCCCCGGGAGGGACAGGAGGGCGTCGGCGCCGCCGAGCACCATCTGGACCTCCATTCCCAAGGGGTGCAAACCGACCTCGTACCCGGCTCGCCAGAGCGTTTCCCGTTGGCTTTGGTCGACGTTCCGGTAGGCGGGGTTCCCGGCGAAGAGGCGTCCACGGTCGACCCATGCGGGCGCCAGCACACGGCATCCTGCTTCGGCGAGACGCCGGACGAACTGCTGTTCCATGGACAGTCCGGGCTCGAGGCCGAGCGCCTGCTCGGGCGAGTTGTCGCAGTCGGTCAGGGCGAGCAGGCTTGCGGCGGGGACGCCGTCGGGTTCGACGAGAAGCCCTTCGGCGACGATCCCGCCGAGGACATCCCACTCGACGCGGTGGACCTTGTAGGACGGCCCCTTGGCGACGGCGGTCGAATCGGAGCCGAGGCCCTGGGGCGACGCGGCGATCCG
>CAIYXO010000720.1 GCA_903930165.1 uncultured Verrucomicrobiota bacterium
AGCGTGCTGGCCCAGGCGTTGTGGGTGTCGCCCGAGAACACGACCATCTTCTTGCCGAGGCCCGCGGCGGTCTGCAGCAGAGTCTCACGCTCGCGGCCATATCCGTCCCAAGCGTCCGTGTTGTAGGGAAGCGGGTTCGCGCGGTCGAAGGTGGCCTGCTCGTCCGGGGTGAGCGGGAGTCCGGCGGCGCGCTTGAGCACCGGGGTGAGGTAGCGGGCGATGGTGGCCGGGGAGACCGAGCCGTTGGCGAGCTCGATGAGCAACTCGGCGGGCATGGTCATGTTGCCCATCAGCACCTGCTGGCCGAGCACCTGCCAGGTCGCGGTGGAGGAGGCCATGCGGCCCTGCAGCCACTGGAGCTGTTCGGTTCCGAGCAGCTTGCGGTCGCCCGTGTACATCTCGGTCACGTTGCGGGTGACCAGTTCGGTGAGGACGATCGTTCCGAGGGCGTTTCCGAAGCGGGCGATGCCGGCGGTGTCGCCGGGGCCGGCCGGCGGCGTGAGGCCGTAGGTCGTGGCGTACTGCGCCACGAGCGAAGGTGTGCCGAGGATCGAGGTCACCCGCGCGACCACCTCGTCGGAGGTCGGGGCGAGTTCCAGCTGGCGGTCACGCGCGGTGAGGCGGGTCTCCAGCATGTGGAGGGAAAGCAGGTTGCCGAAGTCGAAGGAGCGATAGGCCTTCCGGCGGTCGCCGCCCTGGGGCTCACGGATCGGCTGCCATTCGTAGTAGGCCCGGAGCGCAGCGGACACCCGGTTTGTCCAGGATCCCTCGGTGGCGGGGGTGTGGTTCTCGGCGCCGGTGGCGTAGGCGTCGTTCGCGGTCTCGTGGTCGTCCCAGATCACGATGAACGGAGCGGTCGCACGGGCCGCCTGGAGCTTCGGCGCCCGATGGTATTGCGCGTAGCGCAGACGGTAGTCCTCCAGCGTCACGCACTCGCGGTTCGGCTGGAATCCCTCGGACTCCGCGAAGGTCTCCGCCTGCGGATACCCGCCGCGTCCGTACTCGTAGATGTAGTCGCCGACGTGCAGGAGGGCGTCGTAGTCGCCGATCCGGGCGGCCTTGAGGTAGGCGTCGAACGGGTCGGCGGTGATGTTGGCGCAGCTGAAGACGGCCAGCCGGACCCGGGAAACGTCTCCGGTGGGCAGGGTCTTCGTGCGGCCGGACTCCGAGGTCACCGCGCCGGCGTCGGCGGAGAACCGGTAGTGGTAGACGGTGCCCGGGACGAGTCCGGTGGGGATCACCTTCACCGTGTAGTCGCGCTCGGCGTCGGTGGTGAAGGTGCCGGTCAGGACGTTGGTTTCGAACGACGGCGACGTGGAAATCGACCAGGAGACGGTGACGGGGCCGGCGGTGTCCGGCGTGGCGCGGGTCCAGAGGACGACCGAGTCCGGTGCGGGATCGCCGGAGGCGACGCCGTGGAGGAAGCGGGTGGCGGCAGCAGCCGGGAGACAGGCGCCGACCCCCGCCAGGAGGGCCAGGACGGAGCACCAACCCTGGGTCCGTGACAGCAGGAAGTTCTTCACTTCCATTCCCTATGCCGGAGGTGTGGCGATCTCCAAGACGGTCCGGTAGCAATCCGGTGAAAAGGTGTCCAGGCGATGCGGATCGCGTGAAGAGACCGTGCAGGGGACCCTGTCGGCGTCAGGGGGATCCCGACCGCTGGAGGGCGGAGGAAGTGGTGGGCCCAGCAGGATTCGAAGCGATTGCCCATCTATGGCTCGAGGCCGCCGGCGCGCCCAACGCCTCCTCGAGGATGGCCGCGGGTGTCCGGGAGGAGTCCGTTCCGGCGGATCCGAAGGGCCTCGAGGACAGCGCCCTCAAGGACGTATCGGCGGCGCCCG
>CAIYXO010000721.1 GCA_903930165.1 uncultured Verrucomicrobiota bacterium
GGTCGCGTAGTAGAACTTCAGGCGATGCCCCATGTCACTGACGGGTTGGCGACGCTCGATGGCGTCGTTCAGGGTTCTGTTCAGGATCGCGGTGGGAACCTTCTGACGCAGCTGTGCGGAGACATAGCGCACCGCCTCCAGCAGCCGGTCCAACTGGAATCCGTCCTTGGCGGAGGTGAAGATCACCGGCGCGTAATCGAGGAAGAACAGCCGCTTCTGCACCCATTGGCCGAACTCCGAAAGCGTCGTCATGCGCTTCTGCCGGTCGTCCCGGTCCCGCGTCTTCGCCTGGCGGGCCACCACCTCTTCCTCGCGGGCCTTGCGCACATCCGCGGCGACCAGGTCCCACTTGTTCACCACCACGATGCAGGAGCGACGCTCCTCCACGATCGTGTCGGCGATCTTCTTGTCCTGCTCGGTGATGCCGTTCTCCGCGTCGATCACCAGGATGGCGATGTCGGAACGGGCGATGGCCTCCTTGGTGCGGTTCACCGAGAAGAACTCGACCGTGTCGTCGATCCGCCGGGACTTGCGCACGCCGGCGGTGTCCACCAGTACGTACTGTTCGCGCACGCCTTCGGTGTCGACCTCGAAGGGAACGTCCACCGCGTCCCGGGTGGTTCCGGGGATGGGACTGACGATGACGCGCTCGGAGCCGGTGACGGCGTTGATGATCGAGGACTTTCCGACGTTGGGACGTCCGACGACCGCCAGACGGACCGGTCCGCGAGGGCGCTCGGGTCTGCGCTTCGGCCTGCCCTTGGAATCCTTCTCCTCGGAGCCATCCGGCTCAGCGCCGGCTTCCGAATCCGTGGCGGGTGTCGGGACCGCGCCGGCTTCCGGCTTCGGAAGGTACTCCAAGGCCGCCTCCATCAGGGTGGTGATGCCGCCACCATGGATGGCCGAGACCGGGAACAGTCGGTTGAAGCCCAACTCGTCGAACTCGCCGGCCTGGTTGGTGGCGGCGTGGTTGTCGGACTTGTTGACCACCACCAACACCGGTTTCCGGGTGATCCGGAGCTTTTTGGCCACCTCGACATCCAGGGGGACGATCCCTTCCTGGACATTCACCACGAAAAGGATGACGTCGGCGGCATCGAGGGCCATGTCCACCTGCTGGAGGGCCGCGGCGGTGATGACGTCGGCGGCCTTCTCGCCGCGGAGTAGGCCGATGCCTCCGGTGTCCACGAGGGAGAACGGGCGTCCGTTCCAGTCGCCCTCCGCGGAGATGCGGTCGCGGGTGACGCCGGGCTGGTCGTGGACGATTGCGATGCGGCGGCCGACGATCCGGTTGAAGAGCGCCGACTTGCCCACGTTGGGCCGGCCGACGATCGCGATGAGACCTGACATGGCCGGAACGATGTCCGATGCGGCACAGGGGTGAAAGGCGATTCGTGGAGGCACCTATGCCGTCGTCGGATTGGCGGAGGTCGCGGATCCACCTTCAAAAACCCTCTTCCCATTTGGCTCCCCCAGCCTAGCCTTCCGCGCCCGCCACAACGGGCTCAAGCAACGTTCCGAAAAGCACCATTCACCTATGGCCGCAGACACGTCCGTCGTCGCAAAAGTCGAACTCCCGCCGCTCACACCGCAGAAGCTGAAGTCCCGGCTCGCCCCGACCCCGGGTGCGCCCCGGTACGCGGTAACCGTGAAGAACTCCGCCGGGGCGGCGGTGACGCTGGGGGATCCCCGCACGACCCGCGCCCTCGTGGCGCTGATGGACGTCCATGCGGTCGTCGGTGGTGCGGCCTGCCATTGGGGCGGGCCCGCCGCGTTCGCGGAGGTCAACGCCGCGGTCCACGGCCTCATGTTCTCCACCGCCGACCGCCCCTGGTACGAGGCCTTCAACTTCGTCAACGACGCCGGCCACGCCGAGAACGGCATCTATGCGCTCCGTGCCAACTACGGCTTCGACAACCTGGGCTTCGACGACATCCGGAAGTTCCGTTCGATCGAGTCGAAGCTCACCGGCCACGGCGAGTCGCACCTGAACCCCGAAGGAGTGCTGCTCTCCAACGGTCCGCTGGGCTCGTCCGTCGGCCAGGCCCAGGGCCTCGCGATGGGCGACAAGCTCGCCGGAAACCGCCGCACCACGATCCTGATCGTCTCGGACGGCGCCTCGATGGAGGGTGAGGCCAAGGAAGGCTTCGCCGCGATCCCCGGCCTCGCCGCCAAGGACCGCGTGAACCCGTTCGTGATGGTGGTCTCGGACAACGACACCAAGCTATCCGGCCGCATCACCAAGGATTCGTTCTCCATGCAGCCGACCTTCGAGGCGATGGACGACCTGGGCTGGGACGTGCGCAAGGTCGAGAACGGACATGATCTCCAGGCGGTCTACCTCGCGGTCGAGAAGGCCGTGGCGGACACCAACGCCAACCCCCGCAAGCCGGTCTGCATCTGGCTCAAGACCATCAAGGGCTACGGGATCAAGTCCACTGAGGAGAATTCCTCCGGTGGCCACGGATTCCCCCTCGCCAACGGCGAGAAGATCGTCGACTGGCTCACCGAGATCTACAAGGGCGACACCGTCCCGGCCGAGTTGATGGCCTGGGGCCAGTCGCTCCGCGCCGACTGGGAGAAGAAGGAGGCCGAGAAGAAGGCCAAAGCCGCCGCCGCGGCCGCCAATCCGGCTCCCGCCGCCCCGGCGGTGAAGAAGGACAAGGTCCAAGCCGGCCTCGCCGCGGGCGCCATCAAGGCCGCCATGGAAGGCTTCCCGGTCTACTCGGTCAGCTCCGACGTCCAGGGTTCCACCGGCATCAGCACCTTCCAGAAGGCCACCGGCAACTTCGTCGAGGTCGGCATCGCCGAGTCCAACATGATCAGCGTGGCCTCGGGCCTCTCCAAGGTCGGCTACATCCCGATTGTGGACACTTTCGGCCAGTTCGGCGTCACCAAGGGCAACCTGCCCCTGACCATGGCCGCCCTCTCGCAGGCCCCGGTGATCGCGATGTTCTCGCACGTCGGCTTCCAGGACGCCGCGGACGGCGCCTCACACCAGGCGACCACCTACTTCGCGGCGGTCAGCGCCATCCCGCACACCGTCGTCATCGCCCCGAGCTGCGCCAACGAGGCGGAGTCCTTCATGTACGAGGCGATCCGGCACATCGCCGAGGAACGGGCCGCCGGTCGCGACGGCGAGTCGGTGCTCTTCTTCGTCGGCCGTGAGAACTACCCCGTCGAGTGGGTGCCCGGCGCCAAGTACACCTGGGGCAAGGCCCAGGTGATCGAGGAAGGAACCGACGTGGTGCTCGTCGGCAGCGGCGTGCTCTTCAGCAAGTGCCTCGAGGCGGCGAAGCTCCTGAAGGCCCAGGGCAAGTCCGCCACGGTCATCAACAACCCGTTCGTCAACCTGGTGGACGTCGAGACCATCGGCGCCGCCGTCGCCCGCTGCGGCGGCCGCCTCGTGACCATTGAGGACCACCAGGCCATCGGCGGCATGGGCTCCCAGGTCAGCCACGCATTGAGCCAGGCCGGCATCGCCCATCGAACCGTCACCCTCGGCATCCAGGGCGAGTTCGGACAGAGCGCCTACCTCGCCGAACAGCTCTACGTGAAGCACGGCCTCACCGGCCCCAAGATGGCCGAGGCCGCCCTGAAGTTGATCGGCTAAGCGCCGCTCCCGGCCTCGACGAGGCCCTTTTTCCCGCACGACACCCGGCCGGATTTCGGCCGGGTGTCCGCTTTTTCAGGACCTTCCGTCGTCCACCGCTCCCTTCGGGCTTCCCGCTGCCCCAGTACGGGGACATCTTCACTTCCCGTGACCCCGTCGTCCCACCGCAACTCCGCCTTCACGCTGATCGAACTGCTGGTGGTGATCGCGATCATCGCCATCCTCGCCGGGCTGCTGCTCCCCTCACTCGCCCGGGCCCGGTCGCGTGCCAGCGGAACGGCCTGCATGGGCAACGCGAAACAGCTCCAGACCGCGTTGCAGCTGTACTCCGACGACCACCTCGACCGATACGTCAACAACCACGGTCTCGGTGAGACCCGTTCCCGCACCAACACCTGGGCCAACA
>CAIYXO010000722.1 GCA_903930165.1 uncultured Verrucomicrobiota bacterium
AGGTCCGCGTCGCCATCGTCGGCGCCTCCGGCTACTCCGGCGAGGAACTCGTCCGCCTCCTGCTCCGCCACCCCCACGCCGATCTCGTCGCCGTCACTTCGCGGCAGAGCGCAGGGCAGTCGGTCGCCGAGGTTTTCCCCCGGTTCGCCGCCCATCCAAAGGCCCGGACCCTGAAGTTCAGCGACACCGACGCCACCTCCCTCGCGGCCCAGGCCGACATCGTCTTCCTCGCCCTGCCCCACGGCGTCGCCGCCGGCTACGCCATTCCGCTGCTGCAGGCCGGAAGACGTGTGATCGATCTCAGCGCGGATTTCCGCCTGAAGAGCGCCGACGTCTACAAGGAGTTCTACGCGCATGAGCATCCGGCTCCCGAGCTCCTGAAGGAATCCGTCTACGGTCTCCCGGAGGTCCATCGCCAGGCCATTCGCGGGGCGAGGCTGATCGCCTCTCCCGGCTGTTATCCCACCAGCATCCTGCTGCCGATCCTGCCTCTGCTCCGGGCCGGGATCGTGCGCTCCACCGGGATCATCGCCGACTCGCTGAGCGGCGTGAGCGGCGCCGGACGGAAGGCCGACGTCGACTACCTCTTCTGCGAGTGCAACGAGAGCGTGCGTCCCTACGGCGTGCCCAAGCACCGGCACCTCTCGGAGATCGAGGAACAGTTGGCGCTGGCCGCAGGTTGTCCGGTGACCCTCCAGTTCACGCCCCATCTCATTCCCGTCAACCGCGGCATCCTCTCCACCCTCTACCTCGCGCCCACGGAACACTTCGCCTCCGCCGACGAGACCACCGCCCTGGCGGAACGCATCGCGAGGACCTACTCGGAGGCCTACGCCGGGGAACCCTTCGTCCGGCTGCTTTCCGGAAAGGCGTTGCCCGACACCAAGAACGTGGTCGGCACGAACGTCGTCGAGATCGCCTTCCGTCTCGATCCGCGGACCGGACGACTGATCGTCATGAGCGCCGAGGACAACATCCTCAAGGGCGCCGCCGGCCAAGCCGTGCAGAGCCTCAACATCCTCTGCGGATGGCCCGAGACATCCGGACTCGTCTGATCGCATCCTTGGACCACGGCTATTGCCGGACCGGCGGGGCGCTTCTAGCTTTCCGGGCCCGATAGACGGAGGACCGACTGAACATGAGCGACCCGAAGCCCGAAGAATCCACCATGAATCCCGGCGAATCCGGATCCACACCGGAATCCGAGCCGATGGAAAATCCGGCCTCCGGCAATGCCGGACCCGACGAGATCGCCGCGCTGAAGGCACAGGCGCAGCGCGGCGCCGAGGCACAGGAGCGCTATGTGCGGCTCTACGCCGACTTCGAGAACTTCAAGAAGCGCGCGGCGCGCGAGCGGGACGACGTGCGGCGTGCGGCGGCGGAGGGCGTCCTGCAACGGCTGTTGCCGGTGCTCGACACCTTCGAGATGGCGATGCAGGCCGCGGCACAACCGACCGTGAACCTGGAGACGTTGAAGGCCGGCGTCTCGATGATCCAGGGACAGCTCCGCAATGCGGTGGGCGAGTACGGCGTGGAAGAGATCAACGCGGTCGGACAGCCGTTCGACCCGCTGATCCACGAGGCGGTTTCCGAACAGGAAACCAACGACGTGCCGGCGGGACAGGTCGTCGCACAGAGTCGCAAGGGTTACCGGGTCAAGGACCGCCTGCTCCGGCCCGCCAGCGTTGTCGTGGCCCGGCGTCCCGGGACCGCCGAGTCCGGCACCGCAGCCCCTACCGCCTGAACCATGGCCGAGAAGAAACGCGACTATTACGAAATCCTCGGGGTGCCCCGCACCGCGTCCGCCGAGGAGATGAAGAAGGCCTACCGCAAGCTGGCCATCAAATACCACCCGGACAAGAACCCGGGCGACAAGGCCGCCGAGGAGAAGTTCAAGGAACTGGGCGAGGCCTACGAGGCGCTCAACGATCCCCAGAAACGGGCCGCCTATGACCAGCACGGCCATGCCGCCTTCGATCCGCGCATGCGGGCCGGCGGGGGTGCCGGCGGACGCGGCGGCGGGTTCCACGACCCTTCCGACATCTTCCGCGAGGTGTTCGGCGGCGGTGGCGGTGGCGGAAGCATCTTCGAGACGTTCTTCGGCGGTGGCGGCGGTGACGAGGGCGGGCCTTCCCGCGGCGAGGACCTGCGCTACGACCTTGAGATCACCCTCGAAGAGGCCTTCACCGGCATCGAAAAGGAACTGCGCTTCACCAAGCCCGCGAAGTGCGAACCGTGCAACGGTTCCGGCGCGGAGAAGGGCTCGAAGACCATCACCTGCCCGACCTGCGGCGGCCGCGGACAGGTGACCCGCAACGCGGGCATCATCATGATGCGCCAAACCTGTCCGCGCTGCGAAGGCGCCGGGCAGACTATCGAGAAGCCCTGCCGCACCTGCCAAGGCGAGGGACGCGTTTCCCAGCAGACCTCCGTCCGCATCCGCATTCCTGCGGGCGTCGACACCGGTGTTCGCCTGCGCTCGGTCGGCAACGGCGCCGCCGGGACCCGCGGCGGTCCCAACGGCGACCTCCATGTCGTCATCAGCGTCGACGACCACGAGATCTTCGGCCGCAAGGGTTCCGACCTCACTTGCGAGGTCCCCGTGAGCTTCGTGCAGGCCGCACTGGGCGGGGAGATCGACGTTCCGACCATGACCGGCAAGGCGAGGATCGCCATTCCCACCGGAACCCAGTCCGGAAGCACCTTCCGGATCAAGTCCCGGGGCCTCAAGGAACTCCAGGGAGCCGGGGTGGGCGATCTCCTTGTCACCATCAAGGTCGAGATCCCCCAGAAGCTCAACACGGCCCAACGAACGAAGCTCGAGGAGTTCGCGCGTCTCTGCGACGAGACGGTGAATCCCGAGTCGAAGAGCTTCTTCGAACGGGCTCGGAACTTCTTCCGCTGACACGCCGCGGACGCCGATGCACCGCTGCTTCGTCCCGCCAGACCGCCTGCGCCTCGACGTCTTCGACCTCGACGAGGCCGAGGCCCGTCACGCGGTTCAGGTGCTCCGCCTCGGACCGGGCGATCGGGTCGGACTGCTGGACGGCGCCGGTGGCCTCGCGGAAGGCCTCCTGGAGGAGGCCGGACGTCGGAACGCACGGGTCCGTGTGGTCGGCAGAACCTCCGTGCCCGCCCCTGCCGTCCCCGTGCATCTTTTGGTCGCGTTGCTCAAGGGCAAGGCGTTGGACCTCGTCCTGGAGAAGGCGGTTGAACTCGGTGCCGCCTCGATCGTCCTCTTGGAAACCGACCACGGGGTCGCTCGCGTCCCCTCCGAAGACGTGGCGCGTAAACGGGAGACCTGGCGGCAGACCCTCGTTGAGGCGGCCAAGCAGTCCCGCAACCCGTGGCTGCCGGATCTGGTCGGTCCAGTGCCGGTCGACGCGGCGGCCGAAACCGCCCAGGAATCCGGTGACGTCCTGCTCCTCGCCTCGCTGGCCGCGGAAACCCGGCCGCTCGGAACCGTGCTCGCAGGACTGCCCCGGCAGATCACGGGAATCCGAATCGCTGTCGGTCCCGAAGGCGACTTCACCGAGAGGGAGGAACGGAGGTTCCGTTCTGCCGGAGCCCTCGCGATCGACCTCGGGCCCCGGATTCTCCGCGCCGAAACCGCCGCCATCGCCGCGTTGGCGATCGCGTCCGAGCATACCCGCCGTTGACCCCGCCGGCCC
>CAIYXO010000723.1 GCA_903930165.1 uncultured Verrucomicrobiota bacterium
CCTATAGGGCCTATAGGACCCATGGGAAGGATGGCTCAGCGATCCGGGAACTCGAACTCGACCTTGCCCTTCTGGCCGAGGACGAGGTGGGCTGCGAAGGCCTTGCCGGACTTGGACACGAACTTGTCGAGGAGCGGCGTGCGGCCGTCCTTGAGCAGTTTCTCGATCTCGGGGCGCTCGACGGTCTGCTCGAGGATCTTCTTTCCGACCTTGAAGGTGCACTTGCGGGTCTCGGCCTGCGTCTTCTCGCAGATCCAGTAGGTGGGACCTTCGAAGACCCTTCCCTTGCACTTGGGGCAGGTGCCGACGGATTCCTGACCGGTGAAGTCGACCAAGGGTTCCGGCTCGGCGGCCTTGCGGTCCTTGGACGGGAACTTCTTCTCGCGCGGCGCGAACTCGAACGAAACCTTGCCCTCCTTGAGGGTGAGGAACGCCTCGAACTTCCTGCCGGTTTTCTTCGAGACGAACTCCTTGAGCAGGTCGGTCTTGCCGTCGGCGAGCAGCTTCCCGGCCTGGATGCGGTCGATGGTCTGCTGGAGGATGACCGTGCCGGTGCGGAAGTCGCACTTCTTCGCGGCGCCCACGGAGCTCTCGCACACGAAGTTCATCCCGTTCTCGAAAACCCGGCCGCCGCACTTGGGACACTTTCCGACCGGTTCCTTGCCCGTGAAGTCGACCTCGGCCGAGGTGCCGTCGGCGGACTTGTCCTCGCCGAAGTCGAAGACCAGCTTTTTTTCCGCATCGAGCTTGATGACCGCGGCGAAGGGGAATCCCTGGCGCGACCGGAATCCCTGGAGCGGGCCGAGCGTGCCTTCCCGGACCATCTGCTCCATTTCCTTCGACTCCATGAGCCGGCTCGCGAGGAACTTGGGCAGGCTGAAGTCGCACTGGGCGCATTGGAACCGGCGGTAGTTCTCCTTCACCTTCCCGCCGCACTTGGGGCAGGGGGTCGAGAGGTCGCCGAAGTCGCCCGGGACCTCGTCACCCTGGAACGCCTTGGTGCGTTCCACGATGCGGCGGGTCATCTCGGCGATGTCCTGCATGAACTGCGGCCGGGTGTAGCGGCCGGCCTCCATCTGCTTGAGCTTGTATTCCCACTCGCCGGTCAGCTCGGGCTTGCTGAGCTCCTCGATGCCGAGCCCACGCAGGAGGGCGATCAGCATGAACGCCTTGCCCGTGGGCTGCAGTTCGTTGCCGTTGCGGTGGAGGTATTCCTCGTCGACGAGACCCTCGATGACCGCGGCGCGCGTGGCCGGGGTTCCCAGGCCGCGTTCGGCCATCGCCTCGCGCAGCTCGTCGTCGTCGACCAGCTTGCCCGCGCCTTCCATGGCGCCGAGGAGGGTGGCCTCGTTGTACCGCGGCGGGGCCTTGGTCTGGGCCGCCTTGATCTCGATCTCCCGGGTGAGGGGACGCTCGCCGGGGGCCACCGGCACGAGGTTGGCGCCACCGGCCGAGCCGTCCTCGTTCTCCGTCTGCGCTTCGCGTCCGTAGATCTCGAGCCAGCCGGCCTTCACCAGCACCTTGCCCTCGGTCTTGAAGGGCTCGCCCTCGACGCGGGTGATGCGGGTGGTGACGAGGTGTTCCGCGGCCGGGAAGAAGACGGCGAGGAAGCGCTTGGCGACCATGTCGTACAGGCGCAGTTCGACGTCGCTGAGGCCCTTCGGCTCGACGTTCGTGGGGACGATGGCGAAGTGGTCGCTGACCTTCGCGTTGTTGAAGATGCGCTTGTTGGGGCGGACCCAGCCCTGTTCGAGGATCGTGCCCGCGAACTTCGCGTAGGCGCCGCCTGCCATGGTGTCCAGGACCCCGCGCACGGTGCCGATGTAGTCCTCGGGAAGGGCCCGCGAATCGGTACGCGGATAGGTGAGCACCTTGTGGCGCTCATACAGCGCCTGGGCGATCTGGAGGGTCCGGCTCGCGGAGAAGCCGAACCGGCGGTTGGCCTCGCGCTGGAGCGTGGTGAGGTCGAACAGCGGCGGCGAAAGCTGGGTGCTGGGCTTGCTCTCCTCGGTGACGACGCCGGTCTTGGCGAGGCACCGGGACTTGATCTCGGCGGCCTTCGCGGCATCCCAGAGGCGCTCCGCCTTGAGTCCGTCGTCGGCGTTCTCCTTGGTCGCCGCCGCCCGGACGAACTTCTCGTCGAACCAGCGCCCGACATAGGTGCCGGACTGGCATTCGAAGGTGGCGTGCAGCTCCCAGTAGTTGCGCGGGACGAAGCGCCGGATGCGTTCCTCGCGGTCGACCAGGATCGCCAACGTGGGCGTCTGCACACGGCCGACGGTCGTCTTGTTGAAGCCGCCGCCCTTCGAGTTGAAGGCGGTCATGGCCCGCGTGCCGTTGATGCCGACCAGCCAGTCGGATTCCGACCGGCAGGTGGCCGCGGCGGCGAGCGGCTGCATCTCCGAATCCGACCGCAGGTTCTGGAAGCCGTCGCGGATCGCGGTGGCCGTCATCGACTGCAGCCAGAGGCGCTTCACCGGCTGCTTGGCCTGGGCGTACTGGGTGATGTAGCGGAAGATCAGCTCCCCTTCTCGGCCGGCGTCGCAGGCGTTCACCAGCGCGTCGACGTCCTTGCGCTTGATCAGCTTCTGCAGCGTCTTGAGCTTGGCGACGGACTTCTCCCGGGGCTCGAGGGCGAAGTGCGGGGGGATGACCGGGAGGGCGTTGAAACTCCACTTGCCCTTCTTCGCCTCGAACTCCTCCGGGGCCCGGATCTCGAGCAGGTGGCCGACCGCCGACGCCACCACGAACTCGTCCCGTTCAAAGTAGTCGTCCACACGCTTGAACCCTCCAAGCGCTTTGGCGATGTCCGCGGCGACGGACGGTTTTTCCGCGATGACGAGAGTCTTTCCCATGGGACGGGTGGGGCGGACGTGTAACCGTCCAATCCAGACCCCGGCAAGGAGTTCTTTTGTCCGCGGGGCGGAACGCCGGGCGTTTTGGGTGGGTTTCGGGAGCCCGGTTTCGGGGTCAGGTTGGGATGCCGGAG
>CAIYXO010000724.1 GCA_903930165.1 uncultured Verrucomicrobiota bacterium
AAGTCGGTCTTGGCAGCAACGGATCGGGGCTGCATCGCTTTCCACTGGGCCGGGGTGAAGGCCATCCGCATCTCCCAGACCCGTTCCGGCAGGTACAACGGCTCCGTGGCACCGAGGCCCGCGGCATCACGGCGAAGTGTCGGCCGTTTCCGGGCGGAAAGTCCGGGATCGGGCCAGGGGCGCTCGAGAGGATCCCCGTTGCGCCCGGCCGAGGCCGCCTGGAACCGGAGGATCATCGGAACCAGACGACCGGTGGCTTGCAACCACCAGACCGCCAATCCGAGGACGACCAGCAGGGTGACGCCTCCGCCCAGGATCTTGAGCACGAGGAAAAGCAGTCGCTTCCAGAGCGGTCTCCGGACCGGGGACGACGACGGGACCGGCGGCGGCACTTCGGGGGTCACGGGATGACGCTGAACCGGAACAAAGGTGAAGTCGATCCGTCACGGAAACGCCCGCACGGCGACCTCCACCCGGTCACCGGAGGCCGCGGCAGTAGACCTCGTAGGCCGAGATCTCGCCCCCGAGGAAGTAGGCCACGGGTTGCATCACGAACCGTCCGCTCCGCCCGTCGAACCGGACCTCGACCGTTTGGTCGGGACTGTTCGGGTCATAGGCGGTGAACCGGAAATCCCCGCCGGCTTCCGCCATGTCCACGAAGACCACCGCGTGGTTCATCCGGAGCCGTGGGAAGTCGACCAGATGGACCACCGGGGCGCGTCCCTCCCGGACGCCCTGCGCCAGCGCCCGGGCCTCGCGGCGTTGGCCTTCGCGTCCGAACGGGAGGATCATCCGCCAGTGCCCCCGTTGCACGTAGCTGTGCCACGCGCCGCCGCACTCCTCCTGGAAGACGCGCGGCCAGGCGGCGCTGAATCCGTGCAGGCCCGGATGGCCCGGGATGCGGATCCGTTCCGCCGGCGCGCTCGCGGTCCGCGGACTCCTCGAGACCACCCGCCGCACCAACCGCCGGGCCGCGTCCTCGTCCGGCGCCGGACCGGCGGGATCGAACGTCGCGTGCAGATGGAACTGCTTCACCGTCCGCGCCAGCACGAAGCAGCGGAGGGCATAGGCCGGAGGCGGATCGCGTCGCA
This sequence comes from uncultured Verrucomicrobiota bacterium, assembly GCA_903930165.1. Lineage (GTDB taxonomy): Bacteria > Verrucomicrobiota > Verrucomicrobiia > Limisphaerales > UBA9464 > SXXZ01. The sequence continues at coordinate 1,092 of CAIYXO010000724.1, forward strand.
CCGAACGCTGCGTGCCGGCGACGGGATCGATCTCGTACACCCAGTGCGTCTCGTTGGTGATGGCCAGGGTGTCACGCGGGAACAGCAGCGGTCCCGGACCGGCCGGCCCCCGATGGGCACACCCGGCGGCGAGGAGCAGGAGGAGCCCCAAGAAGGATCCCGCCAACCCGCGCGCTCGCCATGGAAGGGGGATTCGCACTTGCCTCGGGACGCTATCGACGGGCAAAGAGCGTCCGCAATGCTGGAGAATCGATGGCGCGAGACCGCCCGGAGGAATGCCAAGAGCTTGGCCGTCCACGACGTCACCTCGGGCCGTTCCTGGAGCTTCTCCGAACTCGAGGCCGAAGCCGACGCCGCGCCCGCATCCGCCTCCGAAGGACTTTCCCATCCGCAGGGTCGTGACGTCGGCTTCCTCTTCGCGGTGCTCCGGGCGTGGCGCGCGGGTCTCCCGATCTGCCCCCTCGAACCCGGGCAGGCTCCACCCGCACTGCCCCGGCCGATCGTCGGTTTCTCGCTGCTGAAACTCACCTCGGGTTCCACGGGCACGCCGAGGGTGGTCGCCCTCGACGCCGACCAGGTAGCCGCCGACGCCGACCAGATCGTCCGCACCATGGGATTGCGGCCGGAATGGCCGAACCTCGGCGTCATCTCGATGGCGCACAGCTACGGCTTCTCGAACCTGGTGACCCCGCTGTTGCTGCACGGGATCCCATTGATCCTCGTCGATTCCCCGCTCCCGCGATCCGTCGCCGCGGCAGCCGCCCCATGGGAATCGATAACGCTTCCCGCGGTCCCGGCGCTGTGGCGCTCGTGGCACGAGGCCGACGTCATCCCGCGGCAGGTGCGTCTCGCCGTTTCCGCCGGAGCGCCGCTTCCCCTGCCCTTGGAACAGGAGGTCTTCGGAAGGCACGGCCTCAAGATCCACAACTTCCTCGGCGCCTCGGAATGCGGCGGGATCGCCTTCGACCGGTCCGATGTCCCGCGGACCGACCCCGCCTGCGTCGGCATGCCCTTGGAAGGCGTGGAGGCGTCGGTGGACGAGGACGGCACGCTCGTCGTCCGCGGCCCGGCCGTGGCCTCCACCTACTGGCCCGATCCCGATCCCCGGCTTGCGGACGGAACCTACCGTTCCTCCGACCTTGTGCATCGCGACGCCGATGGACGCCTCTGGCTCCGGGGACGCGTCGGGGACCTCATCAACGTGGCCGGACGCAAGGTGTTCCCGGGAACGGTGGAACAGGCCGCGCTCCGGCATCCCGCGGTGCTCGATTGCCTCGCCTTCGGGGTGCCGGATTCCTCGGGCCGTGGAGAGGCCGTGGGACTCGTCTACAGCACCCGCGAACCCCTCGACGATTCGGCACTGCGCACGTTCCTCTCGTCGAACCTGTCTGCATGGGAGGTTCCGCGGCGCTGGTGGAGAAGGGCGACGCTCGAGGCGGACGGAAGGGGCAAACGCCCACGTCATGTCTGGCGCGAGATGCTGCTCGGCGGTGGATGAGGCGGCTTCGGCCGGGCGATGCGGCAGGGATCGGGGAACAAGGCAGGGCCCGCAGCCTGGCGGCCGCGGCTACCCGCGGGAAATGGGGAATCGCCGATCCGGAATCACGGATGGCCGACGACTTCGCCCGCCAGGGTCAGCTCGCACCGCAGCACGGCACGTCCGTCCACCGAGGCGGATCCGACCACCTGGACCAATCCGCCCATCCTTCCGGAGACCGTCGCCTCGAGCGCCACCGTCTCACCCGGCCGGGCCGTGCCGAGGATCTTGGCGCCACGGATGCCGGCGAGCTTGAGCCCCGCGAGCGGAGCCACGGAGGGATCCGATTGGGCGACGACCCCGCCGAGTTGCGCCACCGCCTCGACGAGCAGGACGCCCGGCAGGATCGGTTCGCCGGGGAAATGTCCGCGGAGGAACACGGCGTCCTCCGGCAGCCGGTAGCGGCCGCTGCCCGTACGTCCGGGGTCCAGCGAAAGCAGGGCGTCCACGAACCGGAACTCCGGCCCATGCGGCAGCGCGGCCAACGCGGCGGCCAGGTCGTGGCTCACAAGCCACCTCCCTTGGCTTCAACTTTCCAGCCTTCGGGAACCTCGGTCCGGAAGCGCGTCGGATCGACCGGTCCGTTGGTGACCATGGCGGAGAACTCGGACCGGAGACGGGAGCCGTCGGCAAAGGTCATCTCCGTGGCGAGCAGACGCCAGTCGTCGACGCCGAGGTCCACGGAGACGCCCGGCATCATGCGCCGTGCGGCGGCGGAACGCGGGCGCAGCCGAAGGGTCGTGGCCGTGGCGTTGGTCCGGACCTCCAACACGTCGAACCGTCCGCGGAACTCCGCGGCGTCGCGCGGGAAGCCGACGTCGAGCAGTCCCAGCAGTTCCCTCACCGGGCCCTCCGCGGCCTGGTCGAGTCGATGGCGTTCCGCGCGGCGCAGGCCGGGAGAGAGCACCAGCAGTTCGTCGCCGGAACGCACCGCGACGGACCGGGGAGGTTCGCCGAGTTCCCAGCGGAACCGGCCCGGGGTGGCGAACCAGACGTGGCCGGTCGAGACCAGGGGCTGGCGCAGCGCCTTGAGATGCCGTGTCTGGACCACCCGGGCCTCCAGCGTGGCCAGGTTTCCGGTCGACTTGAGCCAGGCGTCGAGCACCGCGTCGGAGGCGGAGACCTCCGCGCCCGAAAGCCGGAGCGACGACAGCAGAACGCCCAGCAGCAGCAGGGTAAGTCCCGCGCCGGAGACGGATTCGTGGAAACGTCGGATCATCGTGGCGGCTCCTTCCACACCGGGATGAAGTGGAACCATTGGTCGGGAAACTGGCGCAGGGCCGGTTCGAAGACACGCAGGATCCGGCCCGTGAGTTCCTGGCGGGCAGCGCGGTTGCCAAGCGACGCGCGGTCGTACTCGACCGGTTCCAGCGCGTGCGCCCGGTGGCTGCGGCCATCGCGCACGACGTACACCGGCAGGATCCGGCAACCGGTGGCCCGGGCGAGCTCGGCGGCGGCGACGCTGGCGAGGAAGGGGCGTCCGAACAACGTCACCTCGACGCCGGTCCCGGCGACCGGTCGGTCCACGAG
>CAIYXO010000725.1 GCA_903930165.1 uncultured Verrucomicrobiota bacterium
CCCTGGCCGAAGTTGCTGCCCTGCCAGAACAGGTCGCCGTCGTCGGAGTTGGCCGTGGAGCTGGTCTGCAGCAGCGAGGCCGCGCCGGCGCCGCTGGTCGCGACGAACACGTCCATGATGAGGGTGTACTGGTTGACCCGGGTGCCGCCGCCGTTCGGGGCGATGCCGTGGGTCATGACGTAGCCGATGCGGCGGTCCAGGGTGCCCGGGACGCGCATCACGAGGGCGTCGCCGCCCGGAAGGGCCGGCAGGCTGAACGAGCTGGCCGAGCCGAACGCGGTCTTGTCCTCGGCGGTCCCGGAGGGTCCGTCGAAGGTGGGATCGAAGTAGCTCAGGGCGGTGCCGACCGTCGCGGCCAGGTTGCCGGAGTCGAAGTCCCACTGGCCGGCCACCGTGGTGGAGGAGCCGCCCGTGGTGATGATCTTGAAGCCCCAGCTGTTGGTGCGCCGGACCGAGGCGGAATCCGCGTAGGTCAGCTGCACCGCGTTGTCCACCGTGGTGCGGGTGGAGTTCGGGTTGTAGGTCAGGCTGACCTTGTCGCCGGTCTTGACCAGCGACTGCGGGGTGACGGGGGTGCCGTTGAGCGAGAGGCCCACGCCCGAGGTCGCGACGGTGGAGGTGCCGTCGATGATCACCGCGGTGATCGGGGTCGAGGCGGAGACGCCCTCGGAGCCCGGGGACGGCGTGACCTCACCCACGTACGGGGAGAAGGGCGCGGTGCTGGCCGAGTCGACGTAGGATTCGATGGCGCGGGAGTCGGCCGGGTCGTTGACGAGGATGCGCTCGCCGCCCTCGGTGACCGTGTACCACTGGAGATTCGCGCCGCGGGCGGTCTGCCAGTAGACGAGGCGGAACGGATACACGCCGGCGACCGGGGCGTTCACGGCCCACTGGTTCTCGTTGCGCTGGTTGGACTGGAACGGACGCGAATTGCGCTCGTACTCGCCGACCTTCGTCGCGAAGAAGTCGCGCGGGTTCGCGCCGACGTACACGGCGTAGGAGTCGTCGTCGTTCACGTCGGTGCGGTCCGCCGACACGCTGGTGCCGAACACGGTCACGCCGGCGGGGAGCTTGAGGAAGCCGACGACCTCGACCGCGAAGTTGTTGTAGCCGCCCGCGGTTCCCGGGATGCCGGGAAAGGGAGCCGGCGGGAACGAGGTCAGCAGGTTGCCGTCGATGTCGGTCACGTCGACCGTGTTGCCGGTGCCATCGGGGTCGTTGACGAAGTTGATGGTGTCGACCGAGTAGGCGCCGACGGGCCGGGTCAGGGAACCGGCGATCGCCTCATTCGGGACCAGGACGCCGTTGGTGTCGGTGAGCGTGCCGTTGATCTGGCGCAGCGCGCGGACGGAGTTGTTCGCCAAGGGCGGCTCGGCCGGTCCCTGGAGGCTGCGGAGGACGAATCCGCGCGTGGTGGATCCCGTGGCCGGCAATGAGGCCGTGGTCGGGAGTGTGTTGGTGGTGATGGCGGCTTCAGCTACCGAGAAGGCAAGCAAGCCGGCCAACGGAACGAATGTTCGTTGGAGGTTCATAGATGGGACTCTGACTGAACATAACCCCTATCCCTGTGCGAGGTCCGAGTCCAGCGCTGGTCCGCCGGCGGCACCGGATTGTGACGCGAATCACACCCCGGCTGGTATTCAGATACCATTCCGCACGCAGAATCGCCCTAGCGCATTTTGGACGTATGTGGACTCCGGCCGCCGTGGCCGGCCCGGCTCGAAGAGCCGGCTCCTTCGGTGTCCAGCGACCCAAGGAGCCCTGGTTGCTTGGCCGCGGTCAGCCGATGAGTTCCCGCACCACCCGGGTTTCCTCCACCCCGGTGAGCCGCTGGTCCAGGCCCTGGTAGCGGTAGGTGAAGCGCCGGTGGTCGCGGCCCAGCAGTTGCAGCACGGTGGCGTGGAAGTCCCGGATGTGGACGGGGTTCTCGACGATGTTGTACGCGAACTCGTCGGTGGCCCCATAGACCGTGCCGCCCTTGGCGCCACCTCCCGCCATCCACATGGAGAAGCAGCGCGGATGGTGGTCGCGACCGTAGTTCTCCCGGGACAGTCCGCCCTGGCTGTAGATGGTGCGTCCGAACTCCCCGCCCCAGATGATCAGGGTCTCGTCGAAGAGCCCCCGCCGCTTCAGGTCCTGGATCAGGCCGTAGCAGGCCTGGTCGACGTCCTTGCACTGGGACGGCATGCGTCCGGCGACGTTGCCGTGGTGATCCCAGTTGTTGTGGTAGACCTGCACGAAACGGACGCCGCGTTCGACCAACCGCCGGGCAAGCAGCGCGGTGTGGGCGAAGGAGCCCGGCTTGCGGGCCTGTTCGCCGTAGAGTTCGTAGGTCGAGTCGGGCTCCCCGGTCACCGCGGTCAGCTCCGGGACGCTCGCCTGCATGCGGAAGGCCATCTCGAACTGCTGGATCCGGGTGTGGGTCTCGGGATCCCCGATCTCGCGGTGGGTGATCTCGTTCAGCCGGTTCAACCCGTCGAGTTGTGCCCGTCGCAGGGATTCCGGCACGCCGGGCGGGTTGTTGATGAACAGGATCGGATCGCCGCCGCTGCGGAAGGACACGCCGGCGTGTTCGCCGGGAAGGTAGCCGCTGGACCATAGCCGTGCCGAGATGGCCTGGATCTGCTCCTTGTTGGTCGGCTCCGCCACCAGCACCACGAACGCCGGCAGGTTCTCGTTCAGCGAGCCCAGCCCGTAGCTGACCCACGACCCCATGCAGGGCCGCCCGGTCACCTGGTTGCCCGTCTGCATCGCCGAGATCGCCGGCTCGTGGTTGATCGCCTCCGTGTGCATCGAACGGATCAGGCAGATGTCGTCCACCACCTTCGACGTCCACGGCAGGAGCTCGGAGTTCATCCACAGCCCGTTCGAACCGACCTGGGAGAAGCGGAACTTGGACGGCGCGATCGGGAACCGCGACTGGCCCGAGGTCATCGTGGTCAACCGCTGGCCGTTGCGCACGGACTCCGGCAGGTCCTTGTCGTACCAGTCCGCCATCTTCGGCTTGTGGTCCCAGAGGTCCATCTGGGAAGGCCCGCCCACCATGTGGAGGTAGATGATGTGCTTGGCCTTGGCCGGGAAGTGGGAGGCGTGCCTGGCCGTGGCGGCGGCGTCCTCGCCCAGCAGGCGTCCGGCGGATCCGCCCAGCAGGTGCGCCAACGCCGCGTGGCCCACGACGTTGCGGCCGCGGGCGAAGAACTGCCGGCGGCTCTCGAGCAGCTTGAAGTCGGGAAGCAGGTTCATGGTCGGGTCGTGCGGTCTCCGTGGGGTCGTCCGGTCACTTGTTCAGGGCCTCGTCCAGGTTGAGCATCTGGTTGGCAACCAGCGTCAGCGCCGCCCAACGCGCCGCGGGAAGGGCCGGATCCGGCCGGGATTCGCCGACGGACAGGAGCTTCCGGGCCTCCTCCGGGTTGGCGGAATAGAAGGCCTCGAGTTCGCCGAATCCGGCGGAAACCACCGTGCGTTCCTCCGGGCGCAGAGGCCGGGCGAGCACCCGCGCGGAGAGCGCGTCGAGCACCCGGTCGGCATCGGATCCCCCGTGACGCAGGCCGAGGGCGGCCAGGTGGCGTGCGGCCTCGACCAGCTGCGGGTCGTTCAGCGTGGCCAACGCCTGGAGCGGCGTGTTGGTGCGCTCGCGCCGGACCGTGCAGGTCTCGCGGCTGGGGGCGTTGAAGACCTCCATCGAGGCCGGAGGCGAGGCCCGCTTCCAGAACGTGTACATCGACCTCCGGTACAGCGCCTCGCCCGTCTCGCGCTGGTAGCGCTTGGTGTTGCTCTCCGGCATGGCCACCGCCTCCCACACCCCGTCGGGCTGGTAGGGCTTCACGCTCGGTCCCCCGACCCGACGCACCAGCAGCCCCGCCGCTGCCAACGCCTGGTCGCGCACCATCTCGGCGTCCATCCGGAACCGCGGTCCGCGGCTCAACAGCCGGTTGCCCGGATCCTTCTCGAGCTTCTCCGGCGTCGACACGGCCGACTGCCGGTACGCCGAGGACATGACCATCTGCTTGAACAGCCGCTTCACGTCCCAGCCGTGCTCCATGAAGTCCACGGCGAGCCAGTCCAGCAGCTCCGGATTCGACGGGACCTCGCCCATGATGCCGAAGTCCTCCGCCGTGCGGACGATTCCCACTCCGAAGACCTCCGACCAGAACCGGTTCACCGTCACCCGCGCGGTGAGCGGGTTCTCCGGCGAGACCAGCCATCGGGCCAGGCCGAGACGGTTGCCCGGCGCCCCGGCGGGCAGCGGGTTCAACGCGGTGAACACCGCCGCCTTCACCGTGTCCCGCTTCTGGTCGTACTGCCCCCGGAACAACACCTGCGCCATCGGCTCGGAATCGGACTTCTCGATCTGCACGTGGCTGACCGGGTTCCGCGAACGGATCTCGTCCCGCTCCCGTTCCAATCGCACCAGCGCCGTCCGCGCCTCCTGGAAGGGCACGAACCCGGCGAGGAAGTCGTCGAACAAGGCCTTCCGTTCCTCGGGCTTCCACGAGGCCAACGGGGTCGAGAGCATCGTCCGCAGGTTCTCCAGCGCGGCCAGCGCCCGGACTTCCTGCCCGGACAACGCCCGGTCATAGAGCCGCACCTCCTGGAGGCCGCCGCCGCGGAAGGGGTCCGACTGGCTCCGCCGCGCCAAGGTGAACGGAACCGTCGTCCGGATCGTCCCCCGGACCCGGTCCGGACCCGCCTCCAGCTCCATCGACGTGCCGTCCACGTACACGCGGACGCCGTCCGCCCGTCCCGTCCCGTCGCAGGTCACCAGCACGTGCTGCCAGGCGCCCTTCTTCGCCGGACGTTGCTTCGTCCGGACCTTCATCGCGTTGCCCGGCCATTCGTTGACGAAGTGGGCCCCGAAGGCGCCGTTCTCGTACCAGAGGTCCCATCCGCGGAAGGCCTTCGAGGTGTCCATCCGGGCCATCAGCGAGCCCGTGTCCTTGTAGTCCTTCGGGACGAAGACCCAGCCGCCGAAGGAGAACGGTCGGCCCAGGTCGAAGTCGCCCGCCCCGTTGATCTCCACCGACGCGCCGTCGTCGAACGTCGGCCCCACCCGGGTCCGGCCGGCGGCGTTCCACGCGGCTTTCCCGGTGAGATCCCAGCGGCTTTCCCGGCCCGCCACCACGCCGGAGACCTGCGTTCCTTGTCCTTCCTCCAACGGAAGCCGCGTCTGCAATCCCTCCTTCAGTCCCGCCTCGATGGCCGCCGGATCCAGTTCCGCGACCCAGGATTGGAACGCGGGCTCAGCCTCGGTCCGACGCCGATCCACCATGTTTTTCGCGGTTTCGATCTGTTTGGGAAGGGCCTCCCAACGCGTCTTCTCCACCGGGTCTTTCACCACAACCACGCTGGGGTTGGAGTCCTTCACGTTCCCGTCGAAGCCCGGCTGACGCGTGTTCCGGAAGAACGCCGCCATCGAGTAGAAGTCGCGCTGCGAGATCGGGTCGAACTTGTGGTCGTGGCAGGCGGAACAGTTCGCGGTCAGTCCCAGCCACACCCACGAGGTCGTCGTGACCCGGTCGTTCGCGTAGTTCGCGAGGTTCTCCTCCTCGATGGTTCCACCCTCGTTGGTGGTCATGTTGCACCGGTGGAAGCCGGTCGCGATCTTCTGTTCCTCGGTCGCCCCGGGCAGCAGGTCGCCCGCGATCTGGTCGACCGTGAACCGGTCGAACGGCTGGTTTCGGTTGAAGGCGTCCACCACCCAGTCCCGGTAGGGCCACATCTCCCGGTAGTTGTCGAAATGCAGCCCGTGCGTGTCGGCGTACCGCGCCGCATCCAGCCAATACCGCCCCCGATGCTCGCCCCACGCCGGCGAATCCAACAGCCGGTCCACCAGACGCTCATAGGCGTCCTCCCGCGTGTCCGAGACGAAGGACTCCACGAGCGAAGGTTCCGGCGGAAGGCCGGTGAGATCGAACGCGGCGCGGCGCGCCAAGGTCCTCCTGTCCGCCTCCGGCGCCGGCTTCAGCCCCTTTGATTCCAAGGTGGCGAGCACGAACGCATCCAGGGGCGTCCGCACCCAGGCCGCGTCCCCGACCGCCGGCAGCGGCGCCTTCTCCGGTTTCAGGAACGACCAGTGCGGCTGCCACGGTGCCCCCTCCTTGATCCAGCGCTGGACCAGTTCCTTCTGCGCCGGCTTCAACTCCTTGTGCGAGTCGGGCGGCGGCATGAGGTCGTCGGCGTCGGTCGTGATCAGCCGCTGCCACAAGGGACTCCTGTCCGGATCGCCGGCAACCACCGCAGGCCCACGCTTCGCCGTCGCCGCGAAGAAGCCTTCCTTGGTGTCCAGCCGCAACCCGGCCTTGCGCGTGCCGGGATCCGGCCCATGGCAGTGGAAGCAGGCGTCCGAAAGGATCGGACGGATGTCGCGGTTGAACCGCACCGCCTCGCCGCGGCCGGCGGGCGCGGAGCCCAGGGCGAGCACCACGGCCAAGGCCACGGGCCAGCGGAGTCGGACGGAAGTCGGATTCGTGGACGGAACCTTCATGGGGACAGGACGGACAATACCCCGCGGACGCCGGCGGAACAGCCGGGATTCGACGCCGATTCGGATCCTTTCCGATCAAAAATTGTGGAAGGGGTGACACGGATCCCGAGGATTCCTCATCTCGGATTCCCGATCTCCCGCTGGTGGCCGCGGCTGCCAAGCCGCGGTCTGGCATCCGTTGCCGGTCCCGGACCCGGAAACGGATCTCACGCAAATGCGCCAAGGCGCCAACAGGACGCAGGCTCCGAAGCGGCGATGGCTCGACTGCAGGTCGGTGTCCGGTCATGCCACTGGAAACCCGCGGTTTCCTCCCGACCCGTTTGCGGCTTTGCGGCCTTTCGTGCCGGTTCATTGTGCGGGATTGGCTCGGATCGCCGTCGGGGCCACGGTCGTGTCTCCGCTTGCGTCGACCGGGCGCTTGACCAAACTCCGCGCGCGCCGTTTTCGAACGGCGGTTGGTTGCTGAACGATGAACGCGATTCTTGCCCTCGAAGACGGCTCGGTGTTCCGCGGACGCGGCTTCGGTGCCCGTGCTTCCGCCGCCGGTGAGGTGTGCTTCAACACCTCCATGACCGGCTACCAGGAGATCCTCACCGACCCGTCCTACAAGGGACAGATCGTGACGATGACCTACCCGCTCATCGGCAACTACGGCGTCAACGACCAGGACGTCGAGTCCTGGCGCGCCCACTGTGCCGGTTTCGTCATCCGCGAGCTGAGCCCTATCGTGAGCAATTGGCGCGCGGACCACACGCTTTCCCAGTACCTCGAGAAGTACGGCATTCCCGGCATCCAGGGCATCGACACCCGCGCCTTGACCAAGAAGCTCCGTGTCCGGGGCGCCCTGGCCGGCTTCCTTTCCACGGAAGAGATCGGCGACGCCGAGGCCGTGGAACGCGCCCGCGGTTGGGGCGGCATGGCCGGCAGGAACTACGTCGTCGAGGTCACCCACAAGGAGGCCTTCGCCTGGGATCCGGACGATTCGCAGTCCGCCGCCTTCGCCCTCACCCAGCGCAACGGGGAGACGAACGCCCGGAACATCCGCAACCCCCTTCCGCCGGCCGACATCCCGATCGTCGCCTACGACTTCGGGATGAAGTACAACATCCTCCGGCGCCTGCGCCAGAAGGGCTTCAAGGTCACGGTCGTCCCCGCGGAGACCTCCGCCGCCGACGTGATGAAGCACAAGCCGGCGGGCGTGTTCCTCAGCAACGGACCCGGCGATCCGGCGACCCTCGGCGGCATCGTCCGCGAGGTGAAGACGCTGGTGGATTCCGGCATCCCCATCTTCGGCATCTGCCTCGGACACCAGATCCTCGGCCAGGCGTTCGGCGGGAAGACCTTCAAGCTCAAGTTCGGCCATCGCGGCGGCAACCAGCCGGTGAAGGACTTCGAGAGCGGCAAGGTCGAGATCACCTCGCAGAACCACGGTTTCGCCGTGGACGCCGCCTCGCTGCCGTCGGACGTGGCCGTGAACCGGATCAACCTGAACGACCAGACCGTCGAGGGCCTGCGCCACAAGACGAAGCCCATCTTCTGCGTGCAGTACCATCCCGAGGCCGCCCCGGGTCCCCATGACTCGACCCCGCTCTTCGACGAGTTCCGCCAGGTGATCCTCGCCAAGGGCTGAGTCCCGACGGCGCGGGTTCATTTCCCTTTCGCCAAGCCCCCGGTTCACCGCCGGGGGCTTTTTTCCACGACCTGGGCCAGCGTGCCCTCCACGAAGTCGCGCGAGGGTCCACTCGCGCCCTGGAGTGAGACACGGATTGGCACGGATCCGCGCCGAGTTCGAACAGACCCAGAACCCCACTCCAACGCGGTCAACGTGGAGTTCACAACAACGGGTGCAAGGGACGCCAAGATACCGGGTACCGAGGCCTTTTCGGCCGAAAACTCCCCATTGGGGACAGAACCTAAGTCGGAAGTCGTTGGATTGCAGGCCTGCCGATCCATGGCCAAGTTCGAGCGGACACCCGCTGATTTGACACTGCAATTGGCAATTGGTATCGTAATTACCATGAATTTGGTTTTGGACAAGATGAGTCGTCTGGTTGTGCCGAAGGCGATCCGGGATCGGTTTGCCCTCGCTCCCGGTCACGAACTCGAGGTTGTGGTCGAGTCCGACGGATTTCGCCTCCGCCCGGTCCATCCCGCCTCCCCATTGACCTCGAAGGACGGCCTTCTGATCTGCACCAGCGAACTGCCACCAACCGCTTGGGATGTCGGAGCCTTTCTCGACAAGGAACGGGAACAACGGAGCCGGCAGGTCGGCGGGATGTGAATCATGAAGAAGGCCTGCTTCGATACCTCCGCTCTGGTCGCGGCGCTGCTGCAACAGCACCCACATCACGTTCAGGCCTTCCCCCGTCTGTTGGCGGTCCACCAGGGAAAGCTACAGGGCGTCCTCACGACCCATGGCTTGGCGGAACTCTTTGCCACGTTGACGGCGCTTCCGTTGAAGCCGCGGCTCGCACCGGCGGACGTGCACCGGATGGTCGAGAAATCGGTGCTCACCCATTTCGAGGTCGTTCCCTTGTCCGCCCAGCAATATGCCGAAGCGCTGGAGTTGACGGTGCACAGGGGGCTCAGCAGTGGCGCGATCTACGATGCCCTGCATCTGGTCGGTGCCCGGGCCTCACGATGTGACGCATTGCTGACCTTCAATCGGCGGCATTTTGAAGCCCTGGCCCCGGGCGATCCGCTCGTCGTGCAACCCTGAGTTGCGGAACCGGTGCCGTCTCGCCCCAAGGCTGGAGCGGCCTCCGGAAAGTCGCGCCAGCGTCGTGGAGTGCGCGAGTCCGCTCGCGCTTTGGAGCGAGACACGGATTGGCACGGATCCGTCCAGGCTTCCAGCAAACCCAGGACCCCACTCCATCGCGCTCAAGGTTGGGTTCACAACAAGGGGCGCAAGTGGCACCAAGACGCCGAGTCCCCAACCCGTGGAGGCTGCGTTCCCCCCACGCGGCGGTGTTTCATCCCGAGATTCTGCTGCATCGAGTGACGCGGCTGTTCCGGAAGCGTCGATCCCCGAAGCGCCAGGTCCGGCATCCTCCCGGGTGCTGTGGACGAGGGCCGCTTGCGTGCCCTCGACATCCATGCAAAACAGGTATCCATGCAGAAGCTTCAGATTCTCTTCCCAGATCCACAGATGGAGGCCCTGCGGCGGCTTGCCCGCATCGAGGATCGACCCGTCAGCGAGATCATCCGCCGTGCCGTGGACCGAGACCTCGAACAGCGGTCCGCGCTCCTGCGGCGAACCCGATCCGCAACCCCTGGATTCCCGACGTTCGACGGTGGACGGGTGCTGGTCACGGCCTCCCGGATGAGGTCGGTTCTCTACGGCGACGCATCGAAATGAACAGCCTCGACACCAACCTGCTGGTCTACGCGGCGAACAGTGCGGCGCCCGAGCACGCCAAGGCGTTGGAGATCGTGAACGCGATGCTGGCGCATCCGACGGAATGGATCCTCGCCGACCAGGTCCTCTTCGAGTTCTACAAGGCGTTGCGGCACCCGAGGATCCTGCAACGTCCGCGGTCCGCAGCCCAGGCCGCGGCACATGTCCGCTTTCTCCGGGAGCAGAGCGGCGTCCTCTGCTGCTCCTGTGGGACATCCTTGTTCACGGAAGTCCTTGCCCAGTTGGAGAATCCACGGTTTCCGTACCAGCGGACCCATGATGCCATTCTCGGAGCGACCCTCTGCCGCGAGGGAGTGAAGGTCTTCTATACCCGCAACGAGAAGGACTTCGCCGACTCCGGCATTCCAAAGGTCATCAATCCGATCGACTGAAAGCCCGACGAGCGCTCGGCATCCCATGAAGCCACCCCCATGGCCGGTTCCCCTTTCGAAGCGATTCGGAAAACTGGTGCCGCCATTCCGTTCCCGAAGCATCAGTGTCCGCAGCCCATTTCGCTCTCCCAGTATGTCCGGCGATGTGTCGGTCTCGGACCCAATGAGACCTCAACAGTACCTTCGTTGGCCTTCACAGAGTCGGGACTTGTAGTTTATGTGACTACTCGCGAGGTGAGGCCGCAATGGATCGTCTTCTTCGATGCGAAGAGTTTCGATGGTCCGGTCGTTGGCCTCCATGACATCGCCGGCCGATGCCGAGGAGATTGAATCCGAGGAACGCCGGCTCTATGCCTCGCGGCACGTCG
>CAIYXO010000726.1 GCA_903930165.1 uncultured Verrucomicrobiota bacterium
CGTGGAGATCCGCCCAAGGGTTTCCGGCTTCCTCGCCGAGGTGCGGTTCCAGTCCGGTCAGACCGTGCGCAAGGGCGACGTCCTGTTCGTGATCGATCCCCGTCCCTTCCAAGCCGCCCTCCAACGCGCCGAGGCCGACCTGGAATCGGCGAAGACCCGCGCCGCCCAAGCCGACCGGGATGCGGCCCGCGCCGAACAGATGCTGAAGACGAAGGCCATCTCCGCGGAGGAGGCCGACCAACGCCGCACGCGGCTTTCCGAGGCCAAGGCCTCGGTCGCCCTGGCCGAAGCCGCCCTCGTGACGGCCCGACTCAACGTCGAGTACGCCGAGATCCGGTCCCCCATCGACGGACGCGTCAGCCGGGCTCTGGTCACTCCGGGAAACAATGTCTCCGGCGTCGACGGCGCAACCACCCTGTTGACCACCGTCGTCTCCGTCGACCCGGTGTACGTCTATGCGGACCTCGACGAATCGGTGCTGCTCCGGCTGAACCGTTTCCGGCGCGAAGGCGTCCTGCCCGTCGACGCCAAAGGCAGGATCGAAGTCGGAGTCGGGCTGGCCGACGAGACCGGTTTCCCCCACGTCGGAACCGTGGAGTCGCTCGACAACCGCCTGGATCCCTCGACCGGAAGCCTCGTGCTGCGCGCCGTGCTGGCGAATCCGGACCAACGTTTCGTCCCCGGCCTGTTCGCCCGCGTCAGCCTGCCCTCGGGACCGAAGACCACCGCATTGTTCGTTCCGGACGAAATCCTGGGGACCGAGCAGAGCCGGAAGTTCCTCTACACGGTCTCCGCATCCAACACGGTGGAGAAGAAGTTCGTCACGACCGGCCCGCTCTCCGGCGGCAAGCGCCTCGTCGCCTCCGGGCTCACCCCGACCGACCGGGTGGTGGTGAACGGCCAGCTCCGAATCCAGTTCCCGGGCCAACCGGTCGCCCCGGTCCAGGCCACCAATTCCCCCGCCCGCTGAACCCCGGCCGAACCGCCCCGGTCCCCCCATGAACTTCTCCCACTTCTTCATCAAGAGACCCATCTTCGCCGGGGTCCTCTCGATCCTGATCTTCATCGTCGGCCTCATCTCGATGTACCGGCTGCCGATCAGCGAGTACCCCGAGGTGGTCCCGCCCCAGATCGTCGTCCGCGCCGTCTATCCCGGCGCCAATCCGAAGACCATCTCCGAGACCGTCGCCGTCCCGCTGGAACAGCAGCTCAACGGCGTCGAGAACTCGCTCTACACCTTCTCCCAGGCCACCAGCGACGGCGTGATGACGCTCACGGTGACCTTCAAGCTGGGCACCGACATCGACCAGGCCCAGGTGCTGGTCCAGAACCGCGTCTCCCAGGCGCTGCCGAAGCTGCCCGAGGAGGTCCGCCGCCTCGGCGTGCTCACCATCAAGTCCACGCCGGACCTCACGATGGTGGTGCACCTGTTCTCCCCCGACGCCTCCTACGACGACATCTTCATCCGCAACTACGCCACGCTCCAGGTGAAGGACGTCCTGGCGCGCGTGGACGGCGTTGGCCAGGTGCAGATCTTCGGGTCCGGCGACTACGCCATGCGGGTGTGGCTGGATCCCGACAAGGTCGCCTCGAAGGGGCTCACACCGGGCGACGTGGTGAACGCGATCCGCGAGCAGAACGTCCAGGTCGCGGCCGGCGCGATCGGCCAGCAGCCGGTGTCCTCGCCGGTCGCCTTCGAGCTCCAGATCAACACCCGGGGCCGCCTCGTCACGGAGGCCGAGTTCGGGGACATCATCGTGAAGCGCGGTCAGCACGGCGAGACCGTGCAGCTGCGCGACGTCGCCCGCATCGAGCTCGGCGCGGGCGAGTTCGCCCTGCGTTCGCTGCTCAACAACCGCTCCGCCGTCGCCATCCCGGTCTTCCAGCAGCCCGGAAGCAACGCCCTCAAGCTTTCCCGCGACGTCCGCGAGGCCATGGAGACGCTCAAGCGCAACTTCCCGGCCGGACTGGACTACGCCGTCGTCTACGACCCCACGGTGTTCGTGGACAAGTCGATCGACGCCGTGATCCACACGCTGTTCGAGGCGATCGCCCTGGTGGTGGTCGTGGTGCTGGTGTTCCTCCAGACCTGGCGCGCCTCGATCATCCCGCTGGCGGCGGTGCCGGTCTCGCTGGTCGGAACCTTCGCGGTGATGGCCTGGCTCGGGTTCACGATCAACGCGCTCTCGCTCTTCGGCCTGGTGCTCGCCATCGGCATCGTCGTGGACGACGCCATCGTGGTGGTGGAGAACGTCGAACGGAACATCGCCCTCGGCCTCTCGCCGGTGGACGCGACGCGGAAGGCGATGAACGAGGTGACCGGTCCCATCGTGGCGACCGCGCTGGTGCTCTGCGCGGTGTTCATCCCGACCGCCTTCATCTCCGGCCTCAGCGGCATGTTCTACAAGCAGTTCGCGATCACCATCGCCATCTCGACGGTGATCTCGGCGTTCAACTCCCTGACGCTCTCGCCGGCGCTGTCCGCGCTGCTGCTCCGGGACCACCACGCGCCGAAGGACGCCCCCACCCGCGTCCTGGACGCCGTGTTCGGCTGGTTCTTCCGCCCGTTCAACCGGTTCTTCGACTGGGCCTCGCGCCGCTACTCCGCCGCCGTCGCCCGCGTGATCCGCGTCAGCGCCGTCGCCCTGTTCGTCTACGCCGGACTCGTCGTCCTCACCGGACGCGTCTTCCAGGCGGTTCCGGCGGGCTTCATCCCGAACCAGGACAAGCAGTTCCTGATCTGCGTGGCCCAGCTGCCCGACGCCGCGTCGCTCGACCGCACCGACGCGGTGATCCGGCGCATGAGCGACCTCGCGTTGAAGGTTCCCGGCGTCGCCGCCTCGGTGGCCTTCCCCGGCCTCTCGCCGAACGGCTTCACCGCCAGCCCCAACTCCGGCATCGCGTTCATCACGCTGGACGACTTCGAGAAGCGCACGACGCCCGACAAGAGCGCCGAGGCCATCATCGGCAAGCTCTACCAGGCGCTCGCCGAGATCCAGGAGGCGCGGATGATCGTGATCGGCGCGCCGGCCGTGAACGGGCTCAGCACCGGCGGCGGGTTCAAGCTGTTCGTCGAGGACCGCGCCAACCTCGGACCCGAGGCGCTGTTCGGTGCGACCTGGGGCGCCATCGGCCAGGCATACCAGACCAACGTGCTCCAGGGCGTCTATTCCACCTACCAGATCAACGTCCCGCAGATCGACCTCGAGGTCGACCGCGTGAAGGCCAAGTCGCTCGGCGTGCCGCTGGGATCGCTGTTCGAGACGATGCAGATCTACCTCGGATCGCTGTACGTGAACGACTTCAACCGCTTCGGCCGCACCTTCCAGGTGGTGGCCCAGGCGGACGCCCCGTTCCGCGACGGCTCCGACGACATCAGCCGCCTGCGCGTCCGCAACGAGCAGGGCCGGATGGTCCCGCTCGGAACGCTGGTCAAGGTCCGGGACTCTTTCGGACCCGACCGCGTGATGCGCTACAACGGCTATCCCGCCGCCGAGATCAACGGCGCGCCCGCGCCGGGCTACAGCTCGGGCCAGGCGGAGCAGTTCATCGAGGACCTGGTCCGCAAGTCCCTCCCGCCCGGCATGGCCTATGAATGGACCGAACTGACGTACCAGCAGCGGATCGCCGGCAACACCGCGGCCTACATCTTCCCGCTCTGCATCCTGCTCGTGTTCCTCGTGCTGGCGGCCCAGTACGAGAGCCTCAGCCTTCCCCTGGCCATCATCCTGATCGTCCCGATGACCCTGCTCAGCGCCATGGTCGGGGTGCTGCTGAAGGGCTCGGACAACAACATCTTCACCCAGATCGGCCTGATCGTGCTGGTGGGACTCGCCTGCAAGAACGCGATCCTCATCGTGGAGTTCGCACGCGAGAAGCAGAACGAGGGACTCGGACCGGTCGAGGCCGCCCTCGAGGCCTGCAAGCTGCGCCTGCGGCCGATCCTGATGACCTCCATCGCCTTCATCGCCGGCGTCTATCCCCTGGTCGTCTCCACCGGTGCCGGATCGGAGATGCGCCAGGCGATGGGCGTGGCCGTGTTCGCCGGCATGATCGGCGTGACCTTCTTCGGGCTCTTCCTGACGCCGGTCTTCTACGTGGTGATCATGAAGGCGACCGCCTGGCTCCAGCGCCGTTCTTCGAAGCCGGGTCCGGTGGCCAAGTCCGCCGCCGCCGCGGCGACCCTGGCCCTGCTGCTTGCCGGCGTCCCCGACCGCGCCGAGGCCGGCCCGCTCACCGTCGGGCCCGACTACCGGCGTCCGAGCAACTCCGTTCCGGCGTCCTTCGAGGATGTCGGCTCCTGGAAGGCCGGCGAGCCGAAGGACAACCAACCCAAGGGCGCCTGGTGGACGCTGTTCGTCGACGCCGAGCTGGACCGCCTGATGGCGGCCGCGAACACCAACAACCAGCAGATACTCGGCTCCCTGGCCCGCATCGACCAGGCGCGCGCCCATGCCCGGCTCGCCCGCAGCGAGTTCTTCCCGGCGTTGAGCTTCGATCCCTCCTGGCGACGCGAGCGGCTTTCCCCGAACCAGTTCCCCAACTTCGGTTCGCCGTCGTTCAACACGTTGCGGGTGCCGGTGGACCTCAGCTACGAGATCGACCTCTGGGGACGCGTGCGCCGCTCCTTCGAGGGAGCCAGGTCGGAGGCGCAGGCGGGCGTGGCGGACTTCGCCAACGTGCTGCTTTCCGTCCAGTCGGAACTCGCGCAGACCTACTTCACCCTGCGCAGCACCGACAACCAGCGGGGCATCGTCCGCGAAACGCTCCGGCTCCGGACCGAGGCCCTTGGGATCGTGCGTTCCCGCCTCGACGCCGGATCCGCCACGGAACTCGACGTGGCGCGGGCGGAAACGGAACGCGCATCCGCGGAGGTGGAGCTGTCCGGACTCGACCGCTCCCGCGCCTCCCTGGAGGCCGCCCTCGCGGTCCTGGTTGGCGTGCCGGCACCGGGCTTCCACGTCGCCGACACAGGCTACTACCACCCGGAGATTCCTGTCGTCCCCGCGGGCCTCCCGTCGGACCTGCTCGAGCGCCGACCGGATGTGGCCCGTGCCGAGCGGCGGCTGGCCTCGGCGAACAGCCGGATCGGCATCGCCAAGGCGTCCTTCTTCCCTTCCCTGCGCCTCACCGGCTCGGGCGGGGTGCTGAGCGCCGACGTGGACACCCTCTTCAAGTGGGACAGCCGGACCTGGGCGATCGGACCGACCCTCACGCTGCCGCTCTTCCAGGGAGGCCGGAACCGGAGCGACCTTGCCCGGGCTCGGGCCGGTTACGACGAGGCGGTGAGCGCCTATCGGCAGCAGGTCCTGGTGGCCTTCGCGGAGGTCCAGGAGAACCTGACCGGACTCCGGTTCCTCGGCGAGCAGGCCACCGCAGCGGAGTCCGCGGCCAAGGCGGCCGGCCGCGCCGCGGAGCTGGCCAAGGCACGTCACGACGCCGGGGCCTCCAGCCAACTGGAGGTCATCGACGCCGACCGCACCGCACTCGCCGTCCGGCGCGAGAGCGCACGGATCCAGGGACAGCGACGCGTCGCCACCGTGCAGCTCGTCAAGGCGCTCGGCGGCGGATGGAACGGCGCGGCGTTGAACTCCCCGTGACCCGACGCGGAACCGAACGCCACCAATCGATGTCTTGCGCCCGTCATCGGGCCTGACTTATTTCCGGTCCGCCGATGAGACTGCGCCTTCGTCCCCAACACGCCCTGTTCCTCTGGACCGCCGGATTCGCCTCGCTGCTGGTCTGGTGCGTCTGGTCCGGTGTCCAGGCGGCCGACGCGCCACCCGTGACGGCGTCCGGAACCAACGTCACGCGCGCCACCGCCCAAGCCTCGGAACTCGCGCAGCAGCTCATCAGCCGCGAGTTCATCGAGAGCCACCGTTCGGAGCTGTCGTTCGGCCTCGACCGGGTGGCGTTCCTCCAACCCGACCTCCTCGGCGTCCCCCGCTGGGAGTACCTCGCCTCCCTCATCTACATCGTCCTCGCCTTCTACGCCTCGCGCTTCCTCGACTGGCTCATCAAGGGCCGCCTCAAGGCCTGGGCGGAGAGGACCACCACCCGCTGGGATGACGTCGTGGTCGCCCTCGCGGACGGACCCGTGAAGATGGTGACCTTCGTCGTCCTCTTCCACATCGGTCTCCAGGTCTTCGACTGGCCGGACTGGCTCGAGGGCTCTCTCTCCAAGCTCGCCCTCATCGGATTGGCGATCGCGCTGATCGTGGTCTGCCTCAGGGTCATCGACTTCATCATCGGCTTCTGGCGGGAACAGCCCCGCGCGTCGGGCGACAAGGCCTTCAACGACCAGTTCCTCCTGCTCATCGGGAAGCTTCTCAAGGCGGTCCTCGTCACCGTCGCGATGCTGACCCTCCTGAGCAACGTGGGTGTCAACATCACGGCCCTGCTCGGCTCGGTGTCGGTGCTCGGCCTCGCGCTCGGTCTCGCCGCTCAGGACACCGTCTCCAATCTCTTCGGCACGGTCGCCGTCTTCGTCGAC
>CAIYXO010000727.1 GCA_903930165.1 uncultured Verrucomicrobiota bacterium
AGGGCTTCCAGTTCGGCCCGGAGCACCGGATCGGGCGGCGGCGCCGAGCCCAAACCGTTCAGCCAGGCGTTGAAGTACAGGCCGGTGCCTCCACAAAGGATCGGAACCCGCCCCCGCGCCGCAATCCCGGCGATTGCCGCGGTGGCGTCCACGACGAAACGGGCGGCGTCGTAGGTGTCGTCGAGGGGGACGATGTCCAGCAGGTGATGGGGAATCCTTCGACGCTCCGGTTCGGTCGGCTTCGCGGTTCCGACATCCAGGCCTTGGTAGACCTGCATGGAGTCGACGGAGACGATTTCCCCGCCGATCCGTTCCGCCAGGGCGAGCGCGAGGTCCGACTTGCCCGAGGCCGTCGGGCCGGCGATCAGCACGGGATTCATTCCGCAGTGGCGTCCGGGACTGAGCGTGCCACGGAGGGCTGCCAGGTCAGGAGCAACAGGAGCACGACGGCGGAGCTGATGGCCATGTCGGCGACGTTGAAGGCCGGGAAGCCGATTTCCTCGCCGGAACGCCGGATCCAATAGAACCGGAGAAAATCCACCACGTGATCGTGGCGAATTCGATCCACGAGGTTGCCGAAAATCCCTCCGAAGAGGAGTCCCAGCGCCAATTGGCCGCCGGGACGGTGGTATTCGAACTGCCGCCGGAGTCTCCACAGCGCCGCCACCGCGACGGAGGAGAAGGCCGCGAGCCATCCGTTGCGCTGGCTGAAGACGCTCCAGGCGGCCCCGGTGTTGCCCCAGTGGACAAAGCGGAAGAAGCCGTCCAGGACCACCCGTTCCTCATGGTAGGGCAGGGTCGCGGTGACGATCCCCTTGGTGAGTTGGTCGGCGAGGAAGATCGCCAGCGCCACCGTCCAGGTGCGGCGGGCCGGACTCCAACGGTTCCAGGAGGAGATCATCGTCTTTCGGAGCCCCGGCGAAGGGACTTCAGGGTGGCCGCCAATCGCAATCCGGTGTGGGCGGCCTCGGCTCCCCGATTGGTGTCCTCGGCGACACAACGCTTCTCCGCCTGCTCGCGGCTCCGGACCGTGAGGACCTCGTGGATGCAGGGGATTCCGGTGCGGACGGACAGGTCCATCAACGCACGGGTCACCGCTTCCCCGATGTGGTCCGCGTGGTTGGTCTCACCCTGGAGGATGAGTCCGAGGCAAAGCACCGCATCCGGACGTGCCGACCTCCGGGCGAGAAGGGCGGCGGCGGCCACCGGGATCTCGAAGGCTCCGGGTACCAGGACGACCTCGAACCGGGCCTTGGCGGCGGACAGCACCGCTTCCGCGGCACGGCACATCGGTTGGGTGTACTCGGGATTGTACTGCGAGCAGACGATCGCAAAGCGTCCGCCGGAGTGCGGCGCCGGCTTCCTTCGGGTGGATTTCAGCATGGGTCAGAGGGGCTGGCCGGTCAGGAGACGATAGGCCTCGAGGTACTTGTCGCAGGTGTGTGAGACCACCGCCTCGGGCAGCATGGGCGCCGGCGGCGTCTTGTCCCAGTCGAGCGTCTCCAGGTAGTCGCGGACGAACTGCTTGTCGAAGCTGGGCTGGCTCTTTCCCGGCACATAGCCGGTCGCGGGCCAGAAGCGGGAGGAGTCCGGCGTGAGCACCTCGTCGATGAGGATGAGCCTGCCGTCGTCGAGCAGTCCGAACTCGAACTTGGTGTCGGCGATCAGGATTCCGCGTTCGCGGGCGAAGGCACGGGCGAAGGTGTAGAGCCGCACGCTCAGATGCCGGGCCCTCTCGGCGACCCCGGCTCCCACCAGTTCCACGGCCCGTTCGAACGGGATGTTCTCGTCGTGGCCCGTCTCCGCCTTGGTCGCCGGCGTGAAGATGGGCTCGGGCAGCTCCGACGATTCCGAAAGGCCCTCCGGCAACCTAATCCCGCAAACGGTTCCCGAACGCTGGTACTCCTTCCATCCGGATCCGGCGAGGTACCCGCGGACGACACACTCGATCGGCAGGGGCGCGGTCTTCCGGACGATCATGCTCCGGCCCGTCAGTTGGCTGGCGAACGGAGCCAGCCGCTCGGGGAGAGCCGCCGCCTCGCCCAGCATGCGGTGGTTCGGAAGCCAGTCCCCGGTGAGGTCGAACCAGAAGTGGGAGATCCGGGTGAGCACCTCACCCTTCCGCGGAATGCCGTTCGGCATGATGCAGTCGAAAGCCGAGATGCGGTCGGTGGCCACGAACAGCAGGGAATCCCCGAGGTCGAAGACCTCGCGGACCTTTCCGGATTTGATCTTCGGGATCCCGGGAAGATCGAGCGTCAGCAGTGGATCGTGCGGCACGGACGGAACCTAAGGCGGGTCCGGTGCCCGTTGAATCCAAAAAGGGGAGCAGGATGGAATGCCGGCCGCACCGCGCTTTACTGCCGCCGGCCAACCGACACCATCCCACCCATGACGGTGATTGCGAACGGCGAGAAGGTGGCGGCCCCGGAGGCGTGCACGCTGGAGGGGTTTCTCATCCAGCAGGGACTGCTGCCGCGGAGCGTGGTGGTGGAGCACAACGGCGAAGCCGTCGCGCCGTCCGAGTTCGCGGAACGCGGGGTCGCCGACGGCGACCGTCTGGAAATCGTCCGGATCGTCGCGGGCGGCTGAAGCCGGATCCTACAGCCGTCGATGCCAAGACTCCCGGGAGTAGCGATCTTCCCACAGCCGACGAAACCTTTCCTGCGGCGGAACCCCGATCCGTCCCCCGATCTTCCAACCCCGGATCAGGGCGTCCCGGGCCGCCTCGGCGCCGAGCGGCAGGTTCCTCACGAACTCGAGGTGTTCGCGTCCGGCCCGATATCCCGGCTGATGGGTCGGGAAACGAAGGCACTCGGCGATCGTGGCCAGTTGGAAATCCAGAAGCAGCGTGCCATGGAACAGAAGGGCCTCCCGCTTCCGTCGCTGGGCGTTTCCGGAGAACTTGCGGCCTTCCAGCACCAGGTCCGTGTGCCCTTCGAGTTCGATCGGCGTTCCCGTGGCGCCACGCAGGATCGCCTTCTGGCGTTCCATCACCCAGCGGTTGGTTCCCTGGATCGACGCGAGCGGCCCGGAACCGTCGTGCCTCAGGATGACCGCATAGTTCAGGCAACCCGGTCCCTGAACCACGGCTCCGCCGCCGCTGCAGCGGCGGAAGACCGGAACGCCGAGGGCGTGGCAACGTTCCAGATCGGCTTCGGCCTCGGCCCGCTGCCCGCAACCGAGAACGACGAAGGGCCGGTGGGATTCCCAAAGGCAAAGCGCATCTTCCGACTCCCCCGCATCGACCGCGTCGAGGATCGCTTCCTCCCAGGCGAGGAACTCCGCTCCGGCGGTTTCGGATGGAAGTTGGAACAACTGCATGCCGTCACGACTAGGCGGCGGAATTCGCGGACGATCAAGGCCGACCGCATCGACCTCCCGCGTGCCGCTTCGGTCGCGGGACGGCCCGGGTCCCGGAATCCGACCACGCCAACGCCGCTGCCGCCGGCCATGGATCCACCAGAATGGGTCTGCGCGGCCGCTTCCGGGAAGCGGTGACCGGGGTTCCACGATTCGGACTCCAGGTTTCGCCGCGGGCATCGTCGTCCTTGCTGTTTGGTCTTTCCCAAACGGTTCCTTCGTCACAGTCTGGTCACAGGTCTCATGAACACGCTGGTCAAAGGGGTCATCGCACTGCTGTTGCTGCTCGGCTCGATCTATTGCCTGCAGCGGTTCCGGGCAGGCTACGCGGATGCCGAGCTTTCGCGGGGCGTTCCCGCGGAGATGGAGGCGTCTGCGTCGGCCGTCGCTCCCAGCGTCACCGAGGCCACCAACGACCCGGCCCAGCAGGCGGCCATTTCGGCAGAGTCCTCGGGTACCAACGCGGCGGCTGTGCCCGCAACGGCATCGGGCGCCAAGGACTCCGAGGCCAAGCCTGCGAAATCGAAGTCGTTCGGGTGGCTGGGTGGGTTTGTCGGCATGATGCTGGTCCTCGCCGGAATGGTTGCGTGGGAGGTGGCCCAGTGGTTTTCACGACGCACCGGTAGCGTGGTCTTCTCGGAGGACGCCCCCTCGCAGAACGATCCCGAGTACGACGCCGCCGAGGCCGAATGGGCCAAGGGCAACCACCTCGACGCCATCGCGCTGATGCGGGAGTACCTGAAGAGGAATCCCCGGGAGCAGTATGTGGCGATCCGCATCGCGGAGATCTACGAGAAGGACCTTTCCAATCCCCTCGCAGCGACCTTGGAGCTGGAGGAGGTGCTCACCCAGGGACTGAGCCGCGAGAAGTGGGGATGGACGGCGATCCATCTGGCCAACCTCTATTCCGGTTCCATGAACCAGCCTTCCAAGGCGATGGCCCTCCTGGAACGCATCATTTCGGAGTATCCCGAGACCGGCGCGGCCAAGAAGGCCCGTTCCCGGTTGGGCATTCCCGAGGAAACGGCCGCGGCCGAGGAGGCCGAGCCGGAGCCCCCGTCGGAACCCGGTTCCGACAATCCCAACCTCCCGCGGGGATTCAGCTCGAAGAAGCGTTGACGCCGCGGCGGAGGCCCGAGTCCCGATGCCGAAGGTCCGGATCCTTCTCCACCTCGACATGGACGCCTTCTTCGCGTCCGTGGAACAACGGGACCAACCTTCCCTGAGAGGGAAGCCGGTGATCGTCGGCGGATCGCCCACATCCAGGGGCGTGGTCTCGGCTGCGAGCTATGAGGCGCGACGATTCGGCGTCCGCTCCGCCATGCCCAGCACCACGGCCGGACGACTCTGTCCGCAGGGCGTCTTCCTGCGTCCCCGCATGGAAAGCTACGCCGAGGAATCCCGTGAGATCTTCCGCATCGTCGCCGAATCGGGTGTGGAGTTGGAGAAGGTGTCGGTCGACGAGGCGTATCTCGACGCCACGGATCTGCTGCGGGCCGAGGATGGGGAGGAAGGCGTCTACAAGGCGCTGGAACTTGCACGGGGATTGAAGCGGCGCATCCGGGAGGAGCGGGGCCTGACTGCAAGCGTGGGCATCGCCTCGAACAAGCTTCTCGCCAAGATCGCCAGCGATTTCGGGAAGCCCGACGGGTTGTGTGTGATCCCGGACCGGGACCGCGTGGCTTTCCTGAGGCCGATGCCCGCGCGCGCTCTCCACGGGGTCGGACGCGTGACCGAGGAGATCCTCGCCCGGGCCGGGATCCGGTCGATCGGCGACCTGCAGGACCATCCGGGAGACCTGCGGGCGCTGGTCGGTTCCTGGGGACCGGTGCTGCGGCGTTTCTCGATGGGGGAGGACGACCGGGAATTGTCCCAGGACGACACCGTCAAGAGCATCTCCAGCGAGACCACCTTCCGGACCGACACCGAACATCGTCCCACGTTGCGGGCGGCGTTGAAGGAGCAGGCGGACGAGATCGCGGAGAAGCTGCATCGGCGGCGTCTTGAGGCGCAGACCGTGCAGGTGAAGGTCCGCTACGGGGACTTCTCGACGTTGACGCGGCAGTATTCGGGAGACCAGTCGGTGTCGGAGGCGAGGGACCTCTACCGGCTGGGCTGCTGGCTGCTGGGACGCGAGCGCCTGGTGAACCGGCCGCTGCGCCTGCTGGGACTCGGGGTCAGCGGTCTGCGGGAGTCCGGGGGGCGTCAACTGGTGCTGCCCCTGTCGGCGCCAGCGACTTCCGGTTGAGCCGCCGCCGCTTCAGCCAGGTGTGCCCGGCGGCAAACGCCACGAGTGTCAATGTGCCAACCACGCCCGCTTCGGGCACATAAATGCGGACGTCGTCGATGGCGACACCGTGGTCGTTCTGTGCGTCGGCGGTGTCGACCCAGCGGATAAAGATCTCCGAGTTGTTGGGCAGGCTGATGGAGATGTTGGCGAGGAAGAGTACGGTCCGGTTGCCTGCGTTGTTGCCGTTCAATGTTCCTCCGCTGCCACTCCGGGCGTCATTCAGGGTATTGAAGGTGAGATTGGTGAGGCTGGTCCAAGAGGCGGTATTTGCAGGATCGGGGCTGGTGATGTTGGACGCCGAGATCCTGTAGGACACGGTCAGCGTCTGGTTCATGTTGGTCGATCCGCCTCCCGCTCTTCGCCACTGCTCCCCGGTGAAGCCGATGGACAACCGCGTCAGGGTGGCTCCGCTGGTGTTTCGCAGTCGGACACCGTAAGCGGTTGTCGAATTCGTTGAGAAGTCGTTCACACTTCCCAGGGCCCGGTCGGAGTTGCCGGAGGAACCGAAGCTGTAGAGTGCGGAAGTTGCCGAACTGCCGGTGCCGGTGGAATAATTTGAGAACGCCAGATTGGTCGTCCCATTCACCCTCGCCGCATACCAGCCCGCCATCGTCGAGTTGTCGGTCCAGGTCGGCGTTCCCGAGCTGGCCAGCGAGTTGAAGGTGTTGGTGTAGGCGAAGCTCGGACTGGTGATCGAGATCTGCGCCACGGCAGGGGACGACACGGCGGCGGCGAGCGCCACCACCT
>CAIYXO010000728.1 GCA_903930165.1 uncultured Verrucomicrobiota bacterium
GAAGAAACCGCTGGTTCAACGAGGCAGAACCGGACGCCTGATGGCAATCCTCTCCGCGGGTCCCAATTCCGGCGCCGCGTTGGCGTCTTGGCGCCATTTGCGTGAGGTCGGTTGTCGCTCCAAGGGAATCGTTGGCTCAGGCGCAAACGCCCGGGCCGCGATGGCGGCTGAAATGGATCTCGGCCTCGAGGCCGCGAAGTCCGGGATCGCGTTCCACGAGCTTCACCAACGTCCCAAACAGGTCGGTGTTCCCATGCCGCTCGGCCAGCGCATCGTGACGGTTCGAGTCCGAGAGAAGGAGGTGGACCATGTCGATGGAACGGACCTCCAGGCGGATCCGTTCGCGGCCGCGGATCACCGTCTCGAATCCCTCCCAATCCGAAAGGTCCACGGTGTGGTCGTAGTCCGAGGCCTCGGACCGGACCTGGACTCCCAGCGCGGCCAGGACCGGATCCAGCAGGATCTCGAAGTCGTAGACCAACCAGGGTGCCCCTTCGCGGCAAAGGCCGAGGAGTCCGCTCCGGAGCTCCGCGGATTTCGCGTAGAACAGCGAACCCGCGAAGGCGACCACGTCGAACGGCGAACCCGGCGGCGTTCGCGGAGCGGAGCCGGAGCCGGCCCGGTAGACGATCCGTGGATGCGGCACGGCGCGTTCCAGCATGGATGCGCTCGGGTCGATGCCCGTCACCATCCGGCAGTGCTGGGCCAGCGCGACGGACGAGATTCCCGTGCCGCATCCGACGTCGAGTCCGGATGCGAACTCCTCCGAAGGACCGACCAGTCGTTGCAGGATCAGCGGATGGAGCGGCGGGCGGTACGCGGCATAGTGGTCCGCCGCGTTGGTGTCATAGCGTTCGCCCATGGTCGGCCCGCGACGAATCTCCGCCGGAAGATCGGAGACGCGTTTCCCGAAGACTCAGGCCTTCTGCGGGATCATGCCGGTCTGACGGGCGTAGTCGAAGATGCCACCGGCATCCACCACCGGCCGGACCTCGCCGAGCGGCTTGAGGTCATAGACCTTGCCGGTGCCCTCGTGACGGATGGTGTTCGCGTCGATGTCGATGGTCGCCACGTCCCCCGTCTTGAAGATCTCGCACAGGCGGTCCGCGGTCTCGATCGGGTACAGCTCGCCGGTGGCGACGCAGTTGCGGAAGAAGATGCGGGCGTAGCTCTCCGCCACCACGGCCTGGCAGTTGGCCGAGCCCATGGCGATCGGGGCGTGCTCACGCGAGCTGCCGCAGCCGAAGTTCCGTCCGCCGATGACGATCGGATAGTCGGTGTCCAGGGCGCCCTCCTTCACGAAGCGCGTCGGATACAACGCCTCCGGCAGTCCCCACAGGGCGTAGGAACCCAGCTTCTCGTACTCCTCAGCGATCGTGGGGATGAGGTTCAGGAACTGGGCCGGAATGATCTGGTCGGTGTCGATGTTGTCCCGCACCACGAAAACCGGACCCGAAAACGTCGATTGCATCGCGCCCAATCTGGCGGAGCCCGCGCCGGTCCGGCAAACCGAAATTCCAATGGCGGATCCACGGGGCCCCGGGTCGGAACCCCGTCCTGCATACCAGCACTTTGCGGATGATTCCCAAGTCATCCGGTCGTCTCTCGGAGTTTTCCGCGATTGATTCAGTGCCGGCTCCGGCGATACTGGGCAGCCGTCCTTGCGACGCGATCAGAACCATTGAAATGAGCACCGCCGCCCCGACCGAGAAGAAGCCGTCCCGCAACGAGGAACTGAAGACCGCCATCCCCACGCTGGCCGGCAACATCGCCGCCACGTTGGCGGACAGCTCGGCCGCCTGCTTCTCGGCGGACGACGAGCAGTTCCTGAAGTTCCACGGAATCTACCAGCAGGACGACCGCGACCTGCGCAAGACCGGCAAGCTCTACATCTGGATGATCCGCGGCCGCATCCCCGGCGGCGTGCTCTCCGCGAAGCAGTGGATCGCGATGGACGACCTCGCGACGCAGCGCGCGAACAACACGCTCCGGGTCACCACCCGCCAGAGCATCCAGTTCCACGGCGTGGTGAAGGACCGCCTGGGTCCCCTGATGAAGGAGATCAACCAGGCCATGGGCGACACCCTCGCGGCCTGCGGCGACGTGAACCGCAACGTCATGGCCTCGCCGGCCCCGGCGATCAGCGTGGCGCGCCAGCAGGTGTTCGAGGACTCGAAGCTCGTCTCCGAGAAACTCCTCCCGCAGACCAAGGCCTACCACTCCATCTGGGTGGACGGCGTCCAGCTCAACCTCGACTCGGCCGAGAACAAGGACTTCGTCGATCCGCTCTACGGCAAGACCTACCTGCCCCGGAAGTTCAAGACCGCCTTCGTCATCCCGCCGGTCAACGACGTCGACCTGTTCACCAACTGCCTCGGCTTCGTCGCGATCATCGAGAACGACCAGGTCGTCGGCTACAACCTGACCGCGGGCGGCGGCATGGGCCGCAGCCATGGCAACACCATCACCTACCCGCGCCTCGCGGACGTGATCGGCTACTTCCCTCGCCACCGCCTCGTCGACGTCGCCAAGGCGGTCCTGACCGTCCACCGCGACTTCGGCGACCGCACCGACCGCAAGCACGCGCGGCTCAAGTACGTGCTGCAGGAGAAGGGCGTTGAATGGTTCCGCGCCGAGGTCGAGGCCCGCATCGGCACCAAGCTCGAAGACGCGAAGCCGGTCCGCTTCGTCACCACCAGCGACACCTACGGCTGGCAGAAGGGCATGGACGGAAAGTGGTTCCTGACCCTGTTCGTCTCCTCGGGCCGCATCAAGGACACGGAGACGGTCCTGCAGAAGACCGCGCTGCGCCGCGTCGCCGAGCGCTTCGGTTCCGTCGAGTTCCGCCTCTCGGCGAACCAGAACGTCCTGCTCTGCAACGTTTCCGACGCCGAGAAGGACGGCATCACCGCCCTGCTCCACGAGCACGGCGTGAAGACCGAGAAGCAGGCCGGCATCCTGCACCTCGCCGCGATGTCCTGCCCGTCCATGCCGACCTGCGGACTCGGCCTCGCCGAATCCGAGCGTTTCCTCCCGTCGCTGCTCGACCGCATCCAGGCGCTCACCGCCGAGGTCGGCATCGGCGACCAGGAGATCATCATCCGCATGACCGGCTGCCCCAACGGCTGCGCCCGTCCGTACATGGCCGAAATCGGCTTCGTCGGAAAGGGCCCGGGCCGCTACCAGGTCTGGCTCGGCGGCAACGAGAACGGCACCCGCCTGAACAAGGTGTGGAAGGAGATGATGAAGGAGTCCGACACGGAGGCCGAACTCCGCCCCCTGCTGTTGCGCTACAAGTCGGAACGCCTCGACGGCGAACGCTTCGGCGACTGGGTCGAGCGGGTGTTCTGGAGGGAAGCGGGATCGCAGGCCTGAATTGATTCCCGGGAACGGGGCATCACTCTCATTCCATGCAGACCCACCGGAAGCGGTTCATCCAAGCGACGGTCGCCTTCTCGGGAAGCTTCGAGGAGGCCGATCGCAAGGACAGGGAGTTCTGGCGCTCCCGGACAGCAGAGGAACGCCTTTGGCACCTCGAATTCCTCCGCGAACTGAACTATGGACCCGAGACATCTACCCATCGACTTCCGAGAGTTCCTCGAGTGTCTCAACGAAAGTGGGGCTGAGTATCTGCTGATCGGAGGCCATGCGGTCTGTTTCCACGGCTATGCGCGGATGACCTCGGACATGGACGTCTGGTTCGGTCCGACACCGGAGAACGCGGAACGGGTCCTCAGGGCGGTCCGCCGCTTCTTCGGAGACGAGATGGCGGGACTTACCGTGGCCCAACTGTTGGACCCCGGTCATGTCGCCCATTTCGGGACGAGGCCCTACCTGATCGAGCTGTTGAACCGCGTATCGGGAGGCGACTTCGGGAGGGCTTGGAGCCAACGGGTGCAAGCCGTCCACGACGGGATACCCATCAACTTCATAGGCCTCGAAGACCTGCTCGCGAACAAACGGGCGAGCGGTCGGAGCAAGGACGCAGCCGACATCGAGAACCTGACCTGATTTCAAATGACCCCCGAACAGATCGCCCAGGCCAACGCCGAACTGCGTGGCCGTTCCGCCCTCGACATCGTCCGCTGGGGCCTCGAGCAGGCCGGTGGACGCGCCGTCGTCTCCACCAACTTCCGGCCCTACGAGGCCGTGATCCTGCACCTCGCGACCCGCGTCCAGCCGGACATCCGGGTGCTCTGGGTGGACCACGGCTACAACCGCGCCGCGACCTACCGTCACGCCGAGGACCTCCGGAAGCGGCTCGGCCTGAACATCCATGCGTACCTGCCCCGCCTGACTCCGGCCCACTACGACGCCGTCCACGGCGGCATGCCGGAGCCGACGCCGGAGAACGAGGAGCGGATCAAGGCGTTCAGCACGGTGATGAAGCTGGAGCCCTTCCAGCGCGGCATGCGCGAACTGGCGCCGACCGTCTGGATCACCGCGCTGCGCAAGGTGCAGAACCCGAACCGCGCCGGCCTCGACATCGTCGGCGCCGACGGGAACTTCGGCGCCGAGATCAAGCTGAGCCCGGTGTTCCACTGGAGCGACGCCGAGATGGAAGCCTACCTGAAGGAGCACGACCTGCCGAACGAGTGGGACTACTTCGACCCGGCCAAGGCCGACGAGAAGCGCGAGTGCGGCCTCCACGCCGGCTGGGGAGGCAAGGCGGTAAAGGGTTGAAGGGTTGAAGGGTTGAAGGGTTGAAGGGTTGAAGGGTTGAAGGGTTCAACGGTTCAACGGTTCAACGGTTCAACGGTTCAACGCTAGATAGAACGGCAACGAGACATGGCGTCGATGGAATCCAGTGGCGAATCCGGCTTCAGGACCTTTGAGGACCTGGAAGTCTACAAGCACGCCCGGGAATTCCGAAAGGAACTCTACACGGTGTCGCGACGGTTGCC
>CAIYXO010000729.1 GCA_903930165.1 uncultured Verrucomicrobiota bacterium
ATCGTCGCGACGCTCATGGCCCAACCGATCCGAGTCCGATTCGCCCCCTCGCCCACCGGCTACCTGCACATCGGTGGCGCGCGCACCGCCCTGTTCAACTGGCTGTTCGCCCGGCACCACGGCGGCGCCTTCATCCTGCGCGTCGAGGACACCGACACCCAACGCAACTCCCAGGAGGCGATCGACGTGATCCTCAAGGGCCTCCGTTGGCTGGGGCTCGACTGGGACGAAGGTCCGACCACCGGCGACACTTCCGGCCCGAGCCTGGGCGACCACGGTCCGTACTTCCAAAGCCGCCGCGGCGAGAACTACCGCCGCCGGATCCAGGAGCTGCGCGAGAAGGGCCTCGCCTACGACCGCGACGGCGCGGTATTCTTCCGGATGACCCGCGATCCGGTCACCATTCCCGACATGATCATCGGGGACGTCGTCCGGCCGCTGACCGACCGCGAGGAGCAGGATCCCGACTGGGTGTTGGTGCGCAGCGACGGCATGCCGGTGTTCCATCTGGTCAACGTGGTGGACGACCTCGAGATGGCCATCTCCCACGTGATCCGGGGCGAGGACCACCTGGCCAACACCGCCAAGCACATCGCGCTGTTCCGGGCGTTCGGGGTCGAGCCTCCCCAGTACGCGCACATCCCGCTGATCCTCAATCCGGACGGCTCGAAGATGTCCAAGCGCGACCGCGGAGCGCACGTGACCAACTACCTCGACGACGGCTTCACGCCCGAGGCGGTGCTGAACTACCTGGCCCTGCTGGGTTGGGCGCCGGCCGACGGCAAGGAGTTCCTGTCCGTGGCCGAACTGGTCGCGCGCTTCGGGTTGGACCGGGTGAACCGCAGTGCGGCGAAGTTCGACGCCAAGAAGCTGGAGGCGCTGCATTTCGAGCACACGCGGATCCTGGATCCGGTCCGGTTCGTGAGGACCGGCGTGGAGTTCCTGGCCAAGGCCGGCATCGACACCACCGGCTTCGCCCCGGGCTACGTGGCGGCGGCTTTGGAGACGGCCCGTGAGAAGGGCAAGCTGTTCAAGGACCTGCCGCCGTTCGTGGACTTCTACTTCGTGTCGGACGAGGCGGTGCCGATGGACCCCGAGGCCAAGGCCAAGGCGTTGACCGTGTCCGCGCGCCCGGTGCTGGAGAGGTTGGCGGCGTCGTTCGCCGCACTGCCCGAATTCAACGCGGCGTCTCTGGAGGCGACCCTCAAGGCCTTGGCCGCGGAACTGGGAGTGAAGGTCGGTGCGCTGGTCCAGCCGTGCCGGGTCGCGTGCACGGGCAAGCTGGTTGGACCGAGCCTGTACCACCTGCTCGAGGTGCTCGGCCGGGACAAGGTGGCGAAGCGGTTCGCCGCGGCCCTGGCGGGATTGTGAGGACGTCCCGTTCCGGCCGGCTTGATGCCGTGCCGGGGACCGGGTTCACTCGCAGCATCCAATGAGCGCTCCCCTTGTCGGCATCATCATGGGATCCCAGTCGGACTGGGAGACGATGCAGCATGCCGCCAACCAGTTGGAGTCCCTCGGGGTTCCCTTCGAGGCCTCGGTGGTGAGCGCGCATCGCACTCCGGACCTGCTTTTCGAGTACGCCGCATCTGCGGCCGGCCGCGGCCTGGAGGTGATCATCGCCGGTGCCGGCGGGGCCGCCCATCTGCCCGGCATGTGCGCCAGCAAGACGGCCCTTCCGGTACTGGGAGTCCCCGTGCAGTCCAAGGCCCTCAACGGCATGGACTCGCTGCTGAGCATCGTCCAGATGCCCGGCGGCGTGCCGGTGGGGACCATGGCGATCGGCAAGGCCGGGGCCATCAACGCCGCGTTGTTGGCGACGGCGATCCTCGGCAACAGGCATCCCCAATTCCGGACCGCCTACGAGGCGTTCCGGACGCGGCAGACGGCGGCGGTGTTGGCGGACCGGACGCCGCGGGTGGCGGGATAGGGCGGCCGGTTTCGGGATGCGGTTCCACAACCGCGGCTACGAAAGGCGGGATCCGCAACCTGTTGGTCGCGGCTACGGGAAGGGTCAGCGGCGACCGTCGTACCAGAGGTGGCAGGCCTCCTTGTTGGTCAGCGTCGCCTTCGGCCGGAAGACGGCCCCGAGGATGAGCCGGTGGATTTCCCTGGGTGTGTAGAGCCGGAGTTTGCGGGCCGAGGTGACCAAAGGCGCCGCACTGAGGATGACGATCTTCCGCCGGGTCCGCCGGGCCAATGGGCGCAGGCGCTTCGTGAAGTCCAATTCCTCGGCGGCGTAGAGGGCTCCGCTGAACCCGCCGATCTCACGGAAGGCGGACGCCTCGACGAAGATGTAGGAGCCGGCCATGAGTCCACGAAGCCGGCTGATGGTGTTCCAGACCGCGCCACCCACCCGCGCCCGCCACTCGTCGGAATCCATCCGGACGGTGGATCCTCCGGCGAGCACACGGCCGGACCGGATCGCCTCCACGGTCGCGGTGAAGAGTTCGCGGGAAGGCCGCGAGTCGGCGTCGATGAAGAGCAGCCAGTCGCCGGTCGCCACCGAGGCTCCGGCGTTGCGGGCCCGGGCGATCTGGTTCACGGGCTCGAAGACCACCTTGTCCGCACCATGCGCCTTGGCCACGGAGGCGGTGGCGTCGGTGGAGTTGTTGTCGCAGACGACCACCTCCGACTCCCAACCCGCCATGGTCAGCGCGGTTCGCGCGGCGTGGACGGCTTCCAGGGTCGAGGGGAGCAGCTTCTCCTCGTTGAACGCCGGCAGGATGATCGAGAGTTTCAAACGGTGAAGGGTGTTTGCCACGGAGGCGCAGAGAGCACGGAGATCAGACCGGACATCCGCCGAGTCGTCTTGGAATCTCTCCGTGTTCTCCGTGTCTCGGTGGCTATCTCCCAGGGGCCAGCTCCCAGCCGGGATCGGTTTCGGTGTCGAAAGGAGTCGGTCCGTCGGCGCGCAGGCGGTGTTCGCCGATAACCCCGATCATGGCTGCGTTGTCGGTGCAGTGGGTCGGCTCGGCGAGGCGCAGGTGCCATCCGCGGCGGGCGGCGGCCGCGGTGAGGGCGCGCCGTAGTCCGCGGTTGCAGGTGACGCCCCCGCTGGCGGTGAGGGTGTCAACGCCGCAGCTCACAACCGCCTTCAGCAGCTTGCCACAGAGGGTGTCCACGATGGCCGCGCGGACGGAGGCGCAGACATCCCGCAGGCCGGCGGGATCGTCGGCGACGCCGGGATGCTTCTGGAGGAAGACGCGGACGCTGGTCTTGAGTCCGCTGAAGCTGAAGTCGTGGTTCGGCTCGTGGAGCAGGGGACGGGGAAAGGGGAACCGGGAGGCGTCGCCGTCCTCGGCAAGGCGGTCGAGCACGGGGCCGCCGGGATAGGGCAGCGCGAGCAGCTTGGCGGCCTTGTCGAAGCATTCGCCGGCGGCGTCGTCGAGCGTCCCGCCGAGGATCCGGTGGTCGAGAAGCCCGCGGACATGGACGAGGAGGGTGTGTCCTCCCGAGACGATCAGCGAGACGTGGGGACGCAGGTCCGCCAGTTGGGAGCGGGGCGGGTTGCCGGGGCTGATCCAGGGCGAGTAGAGGTGGGCCTCATGGTGGTGGATGCCGACGATCGGCAGCCTGAGGGTGTAGGCGAGGGACTGGGCGGAGGTCCAGCCGGCCATAAGCGCGGCGGGAAGTCCAGGGCCGCGGGTCGCGGCGATCGCATCGAGGTCGTCGAGTGCGACGCCCGCCTTCGCGAGGGCCTCGCGGACGACCGGGAGAAGGTTCCTGAGATGCTCCCGCGTGGCCAGTTCGGGAACCACCCCCCCGTACTCCGCATGCAGTGCGACCTGCGAGGAAACCACGCTCGAGAGCACGGCGCCTTCATGGACGACGGCGGCAGCCGTTTCGTCGCAGGACGATTCGATGGCCAGCAGCATCTCGGTGGGGATCCCGTTCGGTCCGGTCAGCGCACCGTGTCGGCGGCCTGGGCCTTGCGGGACGACTTCTCGTCGTTGCGCTTGGACATGAGCCGCACCGCCTTGAGCAGGTCCATGGCGCGCTCGAGCTGGGGGTCGGCGTCGGTGATCACCAGGTCCCGCAGGCGTCCGCGCTGGGCCGCCGGATAGTTCTGCAGCGCGTCGTCGAGGTTGGTGCGGCCTCCCGGGATGCGCCGGAGCTGGATGGCCATCTCCTCTTCCTCGGTGATGGGAACGACGATGTTGGGCGTGATGCCGTGCTCGTGGATCACCTTGTGGGAAGGCGTGTAGTACTTCGCCGTGGTCAGGCGCAGGGCGGAGCCGTCGTCGAGGGGCAGGATGTTCTGGACGGAGCCCTTGCCGAAGGACTGTTCACCCACGAGGACCGCGCGCTCGAGATCCTGGAGGCAACCGGCCACGATCTCCGAGGCGCTCGCGCTCCCGCCGTTGACCAACACCACCACGGGCAAAGTCCGGATCTTGCCGCGGCCCGAAGCGCGCTTCTGCGAATCCGCGGCGCGGTTCCGCCCTTCGGTGGAGACGATGGGCTTGCCCTTGGGCAGGAACTTCTCGGCGACGGCGACCGCCTGGTCCAGCAGGCCGCCCGGATTGCCGCGCAGGTCCAGGACCAAACCGTCCACGCCGTGGGATTCCATCCGGTTGAGGGCGTCCTCCAGTTCGTCCGCGGTCTTCTCCCCAAATTGGGTCAGACGGACGTAGCCCAGACGGTCCGCACCCACCGGGAACTCGCGGCGGTTGTTGATGTCCTTGACCGAGTACACCCGGATGTCCTGCCGGGTGAGGGTGATGTCCTTGGGTTCGGACATCGAGGGACGGAGGATGGAGACGACCAGCTTGGATCCGGGTTCGCCGCGGAGGACCTTCACGGCCTCGTTCATGCCGAGGCGCTCGGTGGAGCGTCCGTCGATCTTCACCAGCTGGTCGCCGGGCAGGATGCCGGCCTCGAACGCCGGGGTGTCCTCCATGGGCGCGATCACGGTCAGCACGCCGTCGCGCACGTTGACCTGGAGGCCCACGCCGCCGTAGGAGCCGCCGGTGTCCTCGCGGAGCTCGGTGAACTTGGAGACGTCCATGAACTCGCTGTGCGGGTCCAGGGTGGAGAGCATGCCCTTCATCGCACCCTGGATGAGGTCCTTGTAGGTCAGCTTCTCGCCGTCGACGTAGTCCTTGCGCACCCGTTCGAGCACACGGGTGAAGAGCTCCAGCTGTTCGTAGGGGTCGTCGCGGTCGTCCGCGGCGCTGAGCTGGAACATCCGCGCTCCCAGGAGGGTGTAGACCGCCAAGGCGGCCACGAAGACTGGATAGAAGAGACGCTTTTTCATTCCGGGACGCCGGCGCTGCTG
>CAIYXO010000730.1 GCA_903930165.1 uncultured Verrucomicrobiota bacterium
CGGTGATCGAGCTGGAGTCCCGCACCGCGCCCGGTCCCAACGCGTTGCTCCGACTCGGACTGACACCGCGGGAGGCCGAGGTGCTCTTCTGGATCACGGAAGGCAAGACCAGCCCGGAGATCGGCATCATCCTCAACTCCTCGCGTCGTACCGTGGAGAAGCACTCGGAACGGATCTTCGAGAAGCTCGGCGTCGGCAACCGGACGTCGGCGATCCGTTGCGCCTTGGACGCGTTCCGCGCTCCTTGAGTCCACGGGGAAGGGATCGGCACGCCAAGCCGCCAAGCCGCGGGGTGTGCGAGAGGGGGGGAAGGAAATGGGATGGAGGGGACCGCAGCTTGGCAGCCGCGGCTACGGTGGGAGATCGGGCGACGGAGGGGATCCGCAGCCTGGCGGCCGCGGCTACTTGCTGAAGACCGGCAATCGCGCTTCGGGAACCACGATTGCCCTGGCGTCCCGGCGGATGTCCGCGGGTTCGTGCTCCGCTTCCACCCCATTGCGATTCGGGTGGTGCGCCCCACTGAGGGAGGGATTTCCTCCGGCACTACCTCGGCTGCTCCACCACCACGAGGCGCCCCAGCGGGACATCCTCAAGTGCCTGGCGTGCCCCGTCGGGCCACGTGCCTCCACGTGCCCCTCCGGGCCAAAGGATCTCCAGGGAATCGACCCGGTCCGCGTCGCCGAGGCCGATCGTCACGGGAAGCTCGCTGGCGCTGAGATAGCTGCGGGCCGCAGTCACGGAGCGGACCAGGGTGCGTCCGCCCACGACCGCCCGGACCACGGCTCCGGCGGCGTCGCGGTTGGCGGTGGTGCCGACCAGCTTGAGCCGCAGGAACCGGTGCCCGGTCCGCTGGTCGTTGCGCAGCAGCAGCGGGGAACCGCCAACCTGGGTCAGCACGACATCCTGGTCGCCGTCCCCGTCGACATCGGCCCGCGCGCTGCCGCGTCCGACGATCGGCGTGAAGATCGCCTCGCCGGCCTGCGCGGCGGAGACCGGGACGAACCCGGCGTCGCCGCCGTTCCAGAACAGCTGGGCGCTCTGGCGGTAGCGCTGGCTGGCCTGGACCTTGGTGATCTCCTCCTCGAGGTGGCCGTTGGCGGTGAGCAGGTCCAGCCGGCCGTCGAGGTCCCAGTCGATGAAGAAGACGCCGAACTTCAGCGGCAGACGGCTGGCGGGTCCGACGCCCCAGGAGATGGATTCGTCGGTGAACGGCGCGGTGCCCTGGCCGGCGACGTAGAGCGCGGTCATCTCGTTGGCGACGTTGCCGATCGCCACCCCGAGGCGGGCGTCCGGGGTGAAGCTGGCCGCGTCGATGCCCATCGCCCCGCGGGTGTTTCCATAGCTGTCGAACGCGATCCCGGTGAGCGCGCCCACCTCCTCGAAGGTGCCGTCCTTGCGGTTCCGGAACACGAGGTTCTGCACCGTGTCGTTGGCGACGACGAGGTCGGTGAAGCCGTCGCCGTCGACATCGGTCGCCGCCACTCCCAGCGACTTGGCCGCGGGCACTCCGGTGGCCGGGTTGCGCACCTGGACGCCGGCCTTCTCGCCGATCTCGGTGAAGCCGCCGCCGCCCTCGTTCCGGTACAGCCTCGGGAAGGTGCCCTGGAAGTTCATGGGCGGCCCATAGGCCCGCGTCGTGCCGTCGATCTTGTAGCCGACCTCGGCGTCGATCTCGCGGGACCAGGTGACGTAATTGGCCACGAAGAGATCGAGGTCGCCGTCGTTCTCGAGGTCGAAGAAGACCGCCGCGGTGCTCCAGTCGGAGGCTTCGCCGCCGACACCGGCCTCCGCGGTGACGTCCCGGAAACGGCCTCCGCCCTCGTTGTGGAAGAGGCGGGCTCCGCCGACGGCGGTGATCAGGACGTCATCGCGACCGTCGTTGTCGTAGTCCCCGACGGCGGCACCCATCCCGTGGAGCGGGACGTCGAGGCCCGAGCCGGCGGAGATGTCGACGAACTTGACCGGTCCTCCCGCCGCGGTGTCGTTCCGGTAGAGGGCTGCGTGGCTTGGCTTGGGGTCCTTGGCCCAAGCCCAACTGGTGCCGTTGACGAGCAGGAGGTCCTGGTCGCCGTCGCCGTCCACGTCGAGGAACGCCGCGCCGCTGCCCATGGTTTCCGGCAACAGCTTCTCCCCCTCCGCCCCGGTGGCGTGGCGGAAGGTGATTCCGGCGGCGGCGGTGATGTCCGTGAAGGGGGCGTTGGGGACCGCGAGCGCGGCGGCGTTGGTGACCGACTGCGGGGCGTCGAGACGGGTGACCTGCACGGGGCCGGTGGATCGGCGGCCCTTGAGGAGGAAGAAGAATCCGCCGGCTCCGGCCAGGATGAGCAGCAGGGCCACCAGCGAGCCCTTCAGCGCAGCGGTGATCGTACGGTCGTCGCCTTGGACCAGTTCCTCGGAGTCGTCGGGAGGCGGATTGGGTTGCGAGGACATTTCGGGAAGGGGTTCGGGAGTTGCGGGATTGCTTGTCCTGGTGCGGTCGGCTTCGTGGAAACCGTCAGCGGGACGGGGCGTCGGAAGCCACCTCGGGGCGTCGAGCGACGCCGAACGTGAGGCTCTCGGGACGCTGGAGGTCGTAGAGCACGATCGATTGCGCCGCGGCGTCGGCGGCCGGGTTCGCGCGGCGGGCAATGGCCACAGCCCGGTCCCGGGCGTTGTCGTCGGGCCGGAAGCGTTCGTGGAGCTTCCGGTGCCGGGCGCTCTTCTCGGCGTCCCCGAGGCTCGCGTGGATCAGGCCGAGGTTGTAGTGGGCGGTGAGGTTCTCGGAGTCGATGGCCAGGGTGTCCTCGAAGCGCTTCGCCGCGGCCTGCAGGAACTCGCGCTGACGGGCCGGGTTGCCGCGTTCCATCTTGGCCCGCTCGAAGAGGGCCTGTCCGAGCTCGTTGATCACCTCGTAGTCGCGGCGGAAGTCCAATCCACGTTGGTCGAGTTCCGGATAGCGGTCCTCGAGGATCGAGGTGAGGTCGCGGATGGCTGCGTCGAGGTGGCCGTTCTGCTTGTTCACCAGGCCGTTCAGCCAGGCGATGGACCAGCGGTTCCC
The DNA here is from genome assembly GCA_903930165.1 of uncultured Verrucomicrobiota bacterium. Taxonomy (GTDB): domain Bacteria; phylum Verrucomicrobiota; class Verrucomicrobiia; order Limisphaerales; family UBA9464; genus SXXZ01. Next base: position 3,038 of record CAIYXO010000730.1, read on the forward strand.
GGCCGGAGTGAAGCGGTTGGTGTCGTTGGCGCGTTGCAGCGCCCCCACGGCGTCCTCGAGCCGGCCCTCCTTGAAGAAGACCCTGGCGAGGTTCAGTGCGCCGTCGGCGCGTCCGAGTTTCTCGACCTGGTCGAAG
>CAIYXO010000731.1 GCA_903930165.1 uncultured Verrucomicrobiota bacterium
CCGCGACGCCCGACGCCGGACGTCGCGATCCGCAGGACTTCAGCGGACGGTGCGGTAGAACACCGTGCCGGTGGTCGGAACTGTGAACGGGCTCGTGGCACCGGTCACGTTCTGCCACGGACCGGTGATCGCCGGCGCGGACTGCAGCGTGGCGGTGTAGGTGATCACCGTGGAACCGCCGCTGACGCCCACCGTCAGGGTCGGGTTGGCGCCGGGGGCGACCAGCTTGACCACGTTGGACGGCACGTAGTTGCCCGGGACGCCGATGAGCACGCGGAAGGTCGCGGTGAAGTCCGCGGCCGCCGTGGCGAAGAACCGGTAGCTCGACGCGGTGGCCGTCGGGATGTCGGTGTAGCCGGAACCGTCGTTCCGCTGCCACTGGTAGGTGAACGGAGCGGCCACGCCCTGACGGGTCACGGTCGCGGCGGACTCGAACAGCACCTCGGACGGCGGCGTGCTGTATCCGAGCGTCAGGCTGCGGATCTGCCAGTTCGGCGAGGAGCCGACGGTGTTGTCATCCCAGCCGCCGAGGAACTGGACCGAGATCCGGTCGCCGGCCTGATAGGTGCCCAGGATCGCCGTGGTGGTGATGAACTCGCCCGCCGCGTAGCCCGGGGAGTTGGCGTTGAACGCGTACTGGCCGTTCAGGATGCCGCTGCCCTGGATGGTGCGGCCGATGGCGTAGCCGTTGGCGGTGAAGTTCTCCTTCGGAACCACCGTGTAGGCGCCGCCGTTGACGCTGACCAGGACCTGACCGCCGTCCCAGTAGTCGCCCTCGAACGAGTAGCGGTGGCTGAATGACAGGGTCACGGACTGGCTGACCGGCACCGTGATGGGCGGGCTGTTCAGGCGGGAGTTGAACGGTCCGTTGCCACCCTCGGCGAGCCAGGTGGCGCCGTCGTAGGTGAACGGTCCGGCCGCGGTCTCGGTGCTGTTGGTCACCGTGAATCCGCCGTCGGAGGTCGCGAAGTTGATCGTCGAGAACGTGGTCAGGCCACCCGCGGCAACAGCCTCCTCGTCGGTCGGCTGCTGCGAGATGACGACGTCCGCGTTCGGATCGACGTAGGTCGCGAAGAACGTTCCGGCGAGCGGACGCAGGTCGGTGGCGATCGTGCTGTCCGTCGACTTGCGCCAGGCGAGCTCGAGCCAGTCGCCGCCGCCGCCTTCCTTCAGGAACACCAGGATGGCGTACTTGCGGCCGGCCTGCAGGTTGATCGGCGTGGCCGTGGTCGCGGCGTCACCGGACTCCGGCTCCATGAATCCACCGCAGCATCCCAGCTCGAAGGCGATCGGGGTGTCGGTCGCCGGGTTCGGCGGGGTCTCGTTGGTGCTCAGGTAGACGCGGGAGGCGTCGTCGGAGCGGACGTAGATGTAGTAGTCGGCGGTCTCGGTCGGGGTCAGGAAACCCGTGATCTTGGCCATGTAGTTCTCATGGGAGTCGTCGGGGAACACCGAGCGCGTGTTGAAGCTGCCCGTGATGTGGCCGAGCGTGGTCGGGGTTCCGGCCAGCACGCGCGGGTCGGAAAGTCCGGTGGTGATCGCCCCGTCGCTGGCGCTGGCGATGTTGTCGTAGTGCTCGAAGCGGAGCATGCCCTGCGCGAGCGCCCAGGCCTTGAAGCCCAGCGTCGTCGAAGCGACGGTCGCGGCGGGCAACATCTGGTCCTTCACACCGGTGATGGTGACCGCGTAGCTCGCACCCTGGGTCTGAGCGGAAGTGGTCAGGTCGACGATGTTGTCGCCGGCGAGACCGGGAGCGGCCGAAAGGGCGGCGGCGGTGACGGTGAGGCCGGGGATCTGGTAGTTCGCCGGATTCTGGGCTGTGGCCGGGTCCAGGGGCTTCGAGAACCAGACGCGGACGCCCGTGAGGCCGGTGAGACCCGAGGCGTACTGGGCGACCGGGGCGATGCCATCGGCGGGGAGCACGTCCACGGTGACCGGGGCGCTGGTGGTCGCGCCGTACGGGTTGCGGACGACGACGTCATAGATGCCGGAGAGGGCGGTCGTCACGGACGGGATCGTGAGCGCGGATGCCGTCTGGGAACCCACCGGGGTGCCGTTGCGGCGCCATTCGTAGCTCAGCGGGGCGGTGCCTTGTGCAGCAACCGACAGCGAGAGCGTGTAGCCGGCGTAGACCGGGCGGGCCGGGAGAGACGGCTGGGTGGTCACGACCGGAACGACCTCGGACGAAAAGTACAGCGCCTGGACCTGAGCCGGGGTCAGCGCCACGGGAAGGATCGCGACCTCGTCCACGTTGCCGCGGAACACGTCGCCGGCGGTGTTGAAGATGCCGCCGCCGCCGATGTTGAAGAAGTAGGCGCTGGTTCCGTAGGTCTCGATCGTTCCGCTGAGGCGGCCGATCTCACGGCCGTTGGCGTAGAG
>CAIYXO010000732.1 GCA_903930165.1 uncultured Verrucomicrobiota bacterium
ACTCCCCTCGTCCTGGGGACCTTGGGCTTCGGTGTTCTCCTCTGGTTCTTCCGCCGCGGCCGCAAGGCCTGAGCGTTCTCGAATCGTCGGTGGTCCTCCCCGGGTCACGGAAGACTTGACCCCGATCCGCGACGGGCGGGAAATCGCATCCGTCGTGTCACCCGCCTCCCCGTTGGAACGCCCGCGTCTGCGGGCCCTGATCGTCGAAGACTCCGAGTTCGACGCTCTGGTGCTGGTCAACCACCTCCGCCAAGGCGGTTGGAAGGTGGAACACAAGCGGGTGGCCGACGCCACCTCGTTCGTTCAGGAACTCGCCGAGGGACGCTGGGACATCGTCCTCTGCGACCACTTCATGCCGGGCTTCAGCGCACCGGAGGCCCTGAGACTCTACCAGCAGTCGGGGCAGGACATGCCCTTCATCATCGTGTCCGGCGGCATCGAGGAGGGAGTGGCCGTCGAGGCCATGAAGTCCGGGGCCCATGACTTCATGACCAAGGGCGCGCCTGGACGCCTGGTGCCGGCGATCCAGCGCGAACTCCGCGAGGCGCAGGTCCGGGCCGCTCGCCGGACCGCGGAGGATTCCCTGCGTCGAAGCGAGCTGCGGTACCGGTCCGTCTGGGAGAACTCGACCGATGCCGTCCTCTTGATGGACCTCGACGGGGCGATCCGTTTCGCGAATCCCGCCGTCACCCGGCTTTTCGGCTGGGAGCCGGACGCCCTGACCGGGAGGCCGATGGACGTCCTGCAGGTGCCTGCGGTCCCGGCCGGCACCTGGTGGGCGGCCGCCGGCGACGGGAACCGGAAGGTGTTCGAGACCCGAGCCATGCGGACCGATGGCTCCGAGGTCGAGGTCGAGATCGCCTTCACCCGGATGACCATGGGTTCCCAGCTCTGGGTGGTGGCTTTCGTCCGCGACATCACCGAACGACGTCGTCAGGAGGCCGAGATCCGCAAGAGCCGCGCGGAGTTCGCGGCCGCCCGGGAAATCCAGTCCCGCCTCTTCCCGAAGGCGTCCCCGGTCCTCGAGGGCTTCGACATCGCCGGGGTCTCCCACGCCGCCGACGCCACCGGAGGCGACCTGTTCGACTTCCTCTCCTTGGCCGACGGCTCGACGGGCGTGCTGGTGGCCGACGTGTCCGGACATGGGATCGGCCCGGCGCTGCTGATGGCCGAGACGCGGTTCTGCCTGCGCATGAACGCGCGGGACCATTCGGGTCCGGCCGAGATCCTGACCCATGCGAACCGGCTGTTGGCCGAGGACCTGGGAGGAAACCGCTATGTCACCGTCTCCTTCGTGCGCCTGGATCCCGCGACGCGGGAGCTGCGGCACGCCAGCGCCGGCCACCCCGCCACCTGGGTGCTGGACCGGTCCGGTGCGGTGAAGGCCCGCCTGCAGCGTACCGGACTGCCCCTCGGTCGGCAGACGCCGGTCCGCGGACCCTACACCGAGAACCCCGCGCTGCGGCTTTCTCCGGGCGACGTGGTGGTCCTCCTCACCGACGGCATCGACGAGGCGATGCGGGCCGACGGCTCGCTCTTCGGCATCGACCGTGCCCTCGACCTCGTGCGAAGCCGTCCGGAACTGCCCGCCGCGGAACTGGTCGAACTCATCTGCCGCGAGGCGCGGAGCTTCACGGAACCCGAACCCCAGACCGACGACTTCACGGTCGTGGTGATCCGGGTCCTGTGAACACCGACCTCGAAATGCGCCCCTTCTTCACCGGCGAGGCGATCAAGACCGAGCTTCTGGTGGTGTGGCTGGAGAAGCACGGGATCCCCGCCGTCGAGGAACCGGTCGACCCGGGGGCCGACGACGACGGGGACCTCTCGCGTCCGATGCGGGTGCTGGTGGCCGCCGCGGAATTCGAACGGGCGCATCGGCTCTTCTTCGCGGAAAGGGAGGACGAACTTTGAACGACGAGAATCTTTCGGCACGGCTGGCCCGCACCGAAGCGGCCCTGGCCCACCTCGAGCGCAACTACGACGGCCTCAACGCCGTGGTGATCGACCAGGGAAAGCAGTTGTCGCGGCTGCTGAAGCGGATGGAGGAGCTGGGCCAGGCCTTCCAGGCCCAGGAGCCGGACCGCATGCTCCCCCACAACCAGAAACCGCCCCACTACGCCCCCTGACCGGGCGCCGTGGCGGTCACCCGGTTCAGCGGCCCTGCCAGGAGGCCACGGACTCGTTGCCCCAGATCTCCGGGATCTCCTGGCGACGACGCACGAGCGCCGACTTCCTGCCCTTGACCATCACCTCCGCCGGGAGCGCGCGGCTGTTGTAGTTGGAACCCATCACCGACCCGTAGGCGCCCGCGCTCAGCAGGGCGAGGTAGTCGCCTTCGCCGACCTTCGGGAGCGGCCGGTCCTTGGCGAAGTAGTCGCCGCTCTCGCAAACCGGGCCGACCACGTCGGACGAGACCTTCGCGCCACCCTTCCGGCGCACCGTCACGATCTCGTGGAAGCTGTCGTAGAAGGCGGGGCGGATGAGGTCGTTCATGGCCGCGTCCACGATCACGAAGTTCTTCTTCCCGGTCTTCTTGATGTACTCGACGCGGGTGACGAGCACTCCGGCGTTGCCGGAGAGGAAGCGTCCGGGTTCGAGCAGGATCCGCAGTCCCAGGGGCTTCAGCAGCGGCACCAACGTGTCCGCGTAGGACTGCGGCGTGAGGATCTTCCGGCCTTCCGGCGTCTTCCACCAGGCGGGCGAGCCCGACGCCAGCGCGTCGCGGTAGACGATGCCGAGTCCGCCGCCGATGCTGAAGAAGTCGAAGCCGTGCCGCGCGTTCAGCCGGGACACCAGCGGAGCCACCTTCTCCACCGCCTTGCGGAACGGCTCCACGTCGGTGAGCTGGGATCCGATGTGCATCTGGAGTCCGCGCAGGCGCAGGTTCGGGAGCTTCGCGGCGCGCGCATAGACGGCCTCGATGTGTTCGAACTGGATGCCGAACTTGTTCTCGTAGGTGCCGGTGGTGATCTTGGCGTGGGTGTGGGCGTCGACGTTGGGGTTCACCCGGACCGCCACCGGGGCGATCTTCTTCAGGCGCACGGCCACGCGGCTGATCCGGGCGAGCTCGGCCTCGGATTCGACGTTGAAGCTGTAGATGCCCTGTTTCAGGGCGAAGGCGATCTCCTCCTCGGTCTTGCCGACGCCGGCGAAGACGCACTTCGACGGGTCGCCACCGGCCGCGACCACCCGTTGGATCTCACCGGCGCTGACCGTGTCGAACCCGCCTCCGAGCTCCGCGAAGGTGCGGATCACGGCGAGGTTCGAGTTCGACTTCATGGCGAAGCAGATCAGGTGGTCGAGCGGGGCCAGGGCGGAGTCCAGCCGCTGGAAGTGGTCGGCGAGGGTGGTCTGGGAGTAGACGAAGAGCGGGGTGCCGTGCTTCTTCGCGAGCGAGGACACCGGGACCTCCTCGCAGTACAACTCCTGGCCGACGTAGCGGAACGAATGCATCGGGCGAGGTTATGCCAAACCGTCGGCCTCCGAGGCAACGCGCAAGCGGGCCGAACGCCTTCGACGTCCCCGTCGGGAGGCCGCCGCGTTCCACTTCCCGCTGCCGCCGGGCTGGGCTATGCTTCCCACATGCCGAGTTTCGACATCGTCTCCAAGGTGAACTCCATGGAGATCGAGAACGCCGTGAGCCAAGCCCAGAAGGAGCTGCTCACCCGCTTCGACTTCAAGGGATCGGGCGCCGAGATCGTCCTCGAAAAGCAGGAGATCAAGCTCCGCGCGCCCGACGCCTTCAAGATGAAGGCGCTCGTCGAGATGGTCGTGCTGCGCCTCGCGAAGCGGAGCATCTCGATGAAGAGCATCGACCAGGGCGAAGCCGAGCTCTCCCCGCTCGGCCACGCGCGGCAGGTGGTCAAGATCAAGCAGGGCATCGACGGCGCCGCCGCCAAGGAGATCAGCACCCACATCCGTTCCCTCGGGATCAAGGTCACCGCCGCCATCCAGGGCGACGAACTGCGCGTCACCGGCAAGAACCGCGACGACCTGCAGGCGGTCATCGCCGACCTCCGGACCCAGGACTTCCCCGTGGCCCTCTCTTTCGTCAACTTCCGCGACTGAACCGGTCGCCGGACCGCTTCCATCATCTTCTCCGCACCGAAAAAATGACCACCCTCAGCCCCGAGCAGCAATCGCAGGCCCGTCAATGGATCGCCGACGGCATGAAGCTGTCCGACTTCCAACGCCGGATCGAAGCCGACTTCGGGATCCGCCTCACCTACATGGAGGTCCGATTCCTGGTGGACGACCTCAAGGTGGTTCCGAAGGACCCGGAGCCGCCCAAGGCCCCCGAACCGCCCGCGGCCGCCCCGCAGCCGGCGGCGCCGGCGGCCTCCGCCTCCGCCGGGGTGGTGGATCCCGACGAGGTCACCCCCCCGCCTGGCGCGGCCAAGATCCAGGTGACGGTCGATGTCGTCACCCGGCCCGGCGCGATGATCAGCGGCCGCGTGGTGTTCTCGGACGGAAAGGGCGCGGCCTGGCTGCTCGACCAGTACGGCCGCCCCGGCCTGATCGCCGACGAGAAGGGCTACCGGCCGTCACCGGCGGACCTCGCCGAATTCCAGGGTGCGCTCGAACAGGAGCTGGTGAAGCACGGCTTCTGAATCGCCGTCCCCGGTCTCGACCCCACCGACCCCGTTCATGAGTGCGGCTTCCTCTTCGAGCGAGGGTCGGAACCCCGACCCGGGCGGGACGGATGCCGACGGGGAAGCGGTCAGCCACGTCTCGATCGAAGTCCGCCAGCGGTCCCATCCGCTCGACCGGGATCGGCTCACCGAGTTCGTGCTCGAATTGCTGCGGCATCGCCGGCAGGTCGGGGAGCTCGGCTTCCATTTCGTGTCCGCCCGGGAGATGGCGCGGGTGAACTGGGACTTCCTGCGGCATGAAGGCTCCACCGATGTCATCACCTTCGACCACGGCTCCGGAAAGGGCCGTCTTCACGGGGAGTGCTTCATCTCGGTGCCGGATGCCGTCGGACAGGCCGCCGAGTTCGGACGCCCCTGGACCGAGGAATTGGCGCGGTATGTCATCCATGGCGTCCTCCACCTCGAGGGATTCGACGACCTGGCCCCGGAGACGCGCCGGGTGATGAAGCGTCACGAGAACCGGCTGGTCGCCTGGGCGAGTCGGCGGTTCGACCTCGGGAAGTTCCGTCGGAGTCCGCAGGCGGCGGGAAGAAGGGGCGGCAGGAAGCCATGAAGGGCGTGGCCGACCATGGGATCATCCTCCGGGTCCGGCCCTACCGCGAGACAAGCGTCATGGTCCATTGGCTGACGGCCGGGTGTGGCCGGATCGCCACGGCCGTCCGGGGAGCCCGTGGACCGAAGTCGCGCCTGCAGGGCCGACTCGACCTGTTCCTGGAGGCCGATCTCATCCTGCGGATTCGTGAGGATTCGGAGGTCCATTCGCTGGGGGAGGTTCAGGTGACCGACCACCATGTGGCCTTGCGGCGGGATTTCGCCTCTCTGGCGATCTTGGCGCATGCGGTGGAGACGTTGGAGCAGGTCACGGAGTCCGGCACTCCACAACCCGAGGTGTTCGAGCAGTTCCTTGGGCTGGTCCGGCATCTGGAAGCCTCCGGACCGCGGCCGCGAGCGGTCTTCGCCTGGGAGCTGCGGTTCCTCGCCACCCAGGGATTGGACCCGGGGGAGGCGCTGGTCGGTTCGGGATCCGTCGACACCGGAGGGTCGCTGCATGCGGCGCTCCTGGAGACGGAATGGGATGAATTGGGAGGAATCCGGGCGGAAAGCGCGACGATCCGTGCCTTGGACCGCGGGCTCACGGCGTTCTGGACGAGGCAGTTCGGGCGGTTGCCGAAGTCCAGGAAGACGGCTTTGGAGGCGGCGCGCACCGCCGTCGGTGGGCCCGTGGAACCGCACCTGGATTCGCAATCCGATGAAAAATCCCCGGATGCGTGAATTGTCCTCATGGACTGGCCGGCCCCGGGACGGAGACGTGGCACACTCGTGGCTTGGAGGGGTTTCGAACGGGATGACGACGCGAACTCTGGCTGAATTTTTGCACCGTGTGCTCTCCGAGCACTTCGGGGGGCTCGGTACTTTCCACTTCCAACCGTCGACGATCCCGCTATCACAGGCCGACCGCATGGTTGTTTCCGAAAAGATCAGGCCACGACTCCGTCACGAGGTGGATTTTGCACCTGGGCGGACCGGCGGTAAGCTGACGGGTTCAGACGTGCAGCGACCCTTCTGAAGCGATCCATGAGTTCGAGCACCCTTTCGTCGGCCGGCGCACCCGCGCAGCTCCTGAAGTCGGAGTTGTACCGGGCCTGCCTGCCACAAAGCGCCAACGACCCGGGCCGCAAGCTGATCTGGATGAACACCATCTGCCTGGTGTTCCTGACCTGCGGAATCCTGGGCATCGTCCATCCGCCCGGACTCATCCTCCAGCAGTTCTCCCAGGAGCAGGAAGCCCCGCCGGTCGAGATCGTCCAGATCAAGCAGCAGGACCAGCCGCCTCCCGAGGCTTCGACCGAGGAATCCGAACCGACCGACGAACCCCAGCAGCAGCCGGTGGCCGTCCAACCGGTGGTGGTGGCCGCGGCGAACGCCGACGTGGCGTTCGCGGTCGAGGTCAAGGGCCCGGTCATCATCTCGAAGGACCCGAACTTCTCGGTGCCCCCTCCCCGGGTCACCCAGCGCAGCTCCGGTCCGGCCCAGACGGGACCCATCCGCATCACCGGCACCGGGGATGGAAGCGGCAGCTTCTTCCCCAAGCCCGGCCCGACCGATTACCCGCGCGAAGCGCTGGTCCGCCGCGAACAGGGCGGTGGCGAATTCCTCATCACCGTCGGCGCCGCCGGCGAGATCGTGGAGACCAAGGTCAACGCATCCTCGGGCAGCCCGACCCTCGACAACGCCTTTCGCCAGTGGATCCGCAAGTACTACCGGTTCGGACCCGAATACTTCGGCAAACAGGTCCTCGCCCCGTTCGAGTACCGCATCCGCTGAACTGAACCCCACCCACCCCTTTCCCAAGAACCTATGCTAGCCAACATTGTAGCCGAGTACTTCAAGGACGGCGGACCGATCATGTACCCGATCGCGGCCGTCGCCATCATCATGGTCGCCGTCATCGTGGAACGCGGCATCTTCTGGCTGATGCTCAGCCGGCGCCGCGACGCGGCGAAGCTCGAGAAGACGCTCGGCGCGATGGAGAGCCACGACTTCAAGAGTGCCGTCACCGTGGCCAAGGGCGCGGATGATCCCGTCGTGCGCATGATCTACCACGGCCTCACCCACGTGCATGGCTCGCTCCAGGGAGCCCTCCAGGTGGCGGCCGGACTCGAGATCAAGCGGGCCGGCCGATTCATGGTGCTCATCGACACCTGCATCACCCTCGCACCGCTTCTCGGTCTGCTCGGCACCGTCACCGGCATCATGGGTTCCTTCAAGAAGATGGGTGAATCCAGCATCGCCGGCGCGATGAACGAGATCCAGGGCGGCATCGGCGAGGCGCTCATCGCCACCGCCGCCGGCCTGGGAATCGCCATCTTCGGCGTCTTCTTCCTCAACCTCTACAACGAGATGATGGAGAAGCTGAAGTTCGACCTCGAGACGGCGGCGACGAACGTCGAGGTCATGGTCACCAAGGCGAAGCAGGAAGGCTTCGACACCATGGTGTTCCGCCGCGAAGCCGCAGCCGAACTCGCCTGACCTATGGCAGGAGGAGGAGGCGGCGGTCGCGCCGTATCAGCATCCATCGGCCGCAAGGGGAAGTTCAGTTCCCCCGTACCGATCAAGAAGGCACGCATCGAGATCGTGCCCCTGATCGACGTCATGTTCTTCCTGCTCGCCGCGTTCATGCTGGTGTCACTCAGCCTCCAGCAGGCCAAGACCCGCCCCATGGAACTCGTCGACGCCCGCAAGGCGGAAAACGATTTCAAGCCGGATGTGCTCAACATCGGCATCGAGAAGGACGGCACCATCGCCGTTGGGACGAACGTCGTCGACGCGACCGGCCTCATCAACGAGCTCAACACCCGCTACAAGCAGAACCCGAAGACGCCCGTGTTCATCACCGGCGACAAGGCGGCTCCCTACAAGGCGATCGGCGGCGTGCTCCAGCAGGTCCGCATGGCCCGCTTCACCCACGTGGCCTTCGTGACCCGCGAGGCCGAGAAGTCGAAGAACTGATCCCCGCTCCATGCATCTGGGTTCCCCCATTCCTCTCAAGAAGGCCCGCGTCGAGATCATCCCCCTGATCGACGTCATGTTCTTCCTCTTGGCCGCGTTCATGATGGTCACCCTGACCATGCACCGTCTCCGGACGCTCCAGATGGACCTGCCCTCGGCCGTCGCCCCAAAGTCCACGGAGAAGCCGGACATGATGGAGATCCTGATCAACCGGGACGGCGATCTGAAGGTCGGCGGCAAGTTGTTGCCTTTCAGCGAATTGGAAGGCCGGGTCAAGGCCAAGGTGGAGGCCAACACGAACTATCCGTTCTACCTCAAGCCCGACAACCAGACCGCCCACGGAAACGTCTTGAGGGTCCTCGACACGATCAAGGCCGCCGGCGGCAGCAAGATCTCGATGTCCATCGACGTCTCCGATTCCGGCTCCGGCAAGTGATCCATGTGGCCGCTCTCCGGAACAGGATTGCGGTTCCGCCGTTATCGGTTCTCCCGGTCGCGCTTTGCCCTGCTCTCATTCAGGCTCGCTTTCACGCTTCAGGCGACGGATTGGCCCCAGTTCCTCGGTCCCGCCCGTGATGGGTCCACTGCGGACCCGATAGGGGATTCATGGCCCTCCGACGGAGCTCCCACCGTTTGGGAAGCCCGTGTCGGGGAGGGCTTTTCCAGTCCGGTCGTCGCCGAGGGAACGGCCTTTCTGTTCCATCGTCGCGGCGACAAGGAACAGGTCGGCGCCTGGGCTGCCGCCACCGGTGTCGAGCGGTGGACGGCCTCGTTTCCCACCGACTATTCCGACGACCAGGGTAGTGGCGACGGACCGAAATCCACGCCCGCAGTGGCCGGTGGCCGCCTGTTCGCGCTGAGCCCCTCGGGTGTGCTTCGTGCGCTCTCGATCCGGGACGGGGCCCGGTTGTGGGAGGTCGATCTCGTCCGGCGATTCGAGGCCGTCCGCGGATTCTTCGGTTTCGCCACCTCGCCTTTGGTGGTCGGAGATCGTGTGGTGGTCCAGGTTGGCGGGCCCGGCGCCTCGACGGTCGCCTTCGCGGCGGCCGACGGAAGAGTGCTCTGGAAAAGCGGTTCCGACGAAGCCGGCTACGGATCTCCGGTGCCTTGGGTCCGCGAAGGACGCACCCGGGTGCTTGCCTTCAACCGGTCCGGTGCGGTGGCGCACGATCTGGAGGACGGCCGGGAGGTCTTCCGCTTCCCATGGCGCTCCCGGATGCACGCCAGCGTCAACGCCGCGGCTCCCCGGGTCGATTCCACCGGCCTTTTCCTCACCGCCAGCTATGGGACCGGGGCGGCGTGGATCCGGCCCGACGGGGCGTCCGGCTCCGTGGTGTGGTCCGGCGACGACATCCTTTCAGCACATTTCGCCACCCCGGTCGAATGGGAGGGATTCCTGTACGGATTCCACGGACGCCATGAGTCCGGGCCATCGTTTCGATGCGTCGATCGAGCCACCGGCAAAGTCCGGTGGAGCGTCGAGGATGTGGGATCCGGCTCGGTGGTCCGGGTTGGGGGACAACTTCTCGTCCTTTCCGAGAGCGGCGAGATGCGGGTGTTCGTGGCCAACCCGGAACGCGCGGTCGAACGGACCCGATTCCAGGCCTGTGGAACCGGGGCGCGGATGGTTCCGGCGGTCTCGGAGGGCCTTCTCTGGGTCCGCGACCGTTCCCGGCTGACCTGCCGCCGCCTTCCGGTGCCCACGGCCAAGCCGTAACGGTTCCGCTGCGGGAAACCAGCGGTTTCCTCCCAGCTCCCCGGTGGCTTGGCGCCTTTGCGTGCCGATCCCTTCTGCTTCGTTGACTACGCCGACAGCGAAGCCCGGAACTTCCACGCCGACTTCTCATGCTGTTGGATCAGGCCGGTGAGGAAGTCCTGCGTTCCGGCATCGGCCACCGCGGGGATGTCGCACCGGAGCTGGCGGACCAGTGTTTCCAGGTCCGCCAAAAGGACCCGGAGGTATTCCTCGGCGTTCCTTCCGGACTTCGGAAACTCCTGCAACCGCTTCAGGGAGAGCGCGCCTGCGAGGCTGGCGTCGGGCCGGCCACCGAGCTGGCGGATCCGTTCCGCGATGTCGTCGATCACCGTGGCGAGGGCGGTGTATTCCTCCTCGAAGAGCCCATGGAGGGCATGGAAATGCAGGCCATGGACGTTCCAATGGGCGTCACGCAGCTTCTGCACGAGAACGAGCTCGTCGGCGAGCAGCGGATGGAGTCGCTCGAGCGCCTGGGCGCGCTCGGTTTCGGACAGTCCGATTTCAGGAATCATGACATCACGATAGGGGCTTCGGGCGCGTCGGCAATCCGGTGCACGAGGGAATGGGAGGCTGAACTTTTTCTCAACCGCCCCGGTTTCAGTTTGCCTGCCCGCCCGGATGCCGCTACTTCCGACCCCGTCCAACAAGCGGATACACCCGACACGGACGATTTATGCCCAACGCCTATCATGCCTCGATCGAAGGTGCGCAACACGGCGCCAAGTCGCTGGAACAGTTTCTCGACTACGCCAAGGCCGCCGGTGCCGCCGGCGCCCAGCCGAGCAACTACATGCTCGGCGACGGCAAGGGCGGGCTGCGCAAGGCCAAGGACATCGCGGCCATCTTCGGCGACCGCGGCATGCGTCTCGACGGCATCTCGGCCCATTGCCCCTTCTGGGTGCACACCAGCGCGTGGACCGGCACCAAGTCCGGCAATCCGTTCATCGCGCCGGACGTCGCCAAGCTTTCGCCCGAGAAGATCGAGGCCTGGCACGAGAAGTACCTGTTGAAGCTCATGGACCTGGCCGGCGAGCTGGGCGTGAAGTCGCTGCCCATGTTCTGGGGTGTGGCCTTCGGTTGGGAGCTGGCCAGCGGCTATCCGTGGGGTTTCTGGAGCGGATCCGGCTTCGACCTGCTCAAGGAAGGCCAGGAGCGCTTCGTCAAGAAGACCGCCAAGCTCCGCAAGCACGCCAACGAGCTGGGGATCAAGCTGTGCCATGAGATCCATCCCGGCACCGGGGCCATGACCGCCGACGATTTCCTGATGCTCGTCGACATCTGCGACAACGATCCCTGCCTGGCCGTGAACGCGGATCCCTCCCACTGCTGGGAAGGCGAAAGCTGGGAGAGCCGCTTCCTGAAGGTCGGGAAGTACATCTATGCGGCCCACGTGAAGAACTTCGTGATCCGGCCCGGCTTCCCGCTGCGCACGATGGAACCGAACTGGACCCGTCGCGCCATGCAGTTCACCGACCTCGGCAGCGGCGACCTCAACATGCAGCGCTACGTGGAGCTGCTGCTCGCGGTCGGCTACCAGGATCGGTACTGCAAGCTCCACAAGTGCGCCTCCGCGCCGCTGGTGGTGGAGGCCGAGAGCGCCCACAAGGCCCTCGACTTCTGCTCTGCGGACGGCATCGCCTACGTGGCCAAGAACCTCTGCTTCCCGCAGGCCGCGGGAAGCTTCGAGGACGGCATGGGCGCCTGAGCGGTCTCCTCACCCATAAACGCCTTCGCGACACGGGTGCCGGCACCGACCGGCACCCGTGTCCGTTTTTGCACGACGGCCGTGTCCCTCCCGGTGGCAACTCTGGGGTTGCCGCACCGGGGTCCGCCCCTATCCTGCTCCAATGAAGAGGGCAACCAGAGCGCAGGTCGCCGGATTCCTGTTGGCAGCCGGCTCGCTGGCGACCGGCTGTGGCGGCATTTCCGGCTCCCACAGCGTGTCTCCGGCCACCTTCCTGTTGCCCGGCCTCCTGAAGGCCGAGCCTCCCCGGCCGCTCCCCGGCGCCCAGACCAATTGGGTCGCCGTCGCCGGCGTCCCGGCCCCTTCCTTCCGGAACTGATTTCGAACCATGCGTTTTCCCCTTGCGCCGACCGCCAAGATCGCGCGGCACATCGTCACCAACAAACTCAAGGGCAACCGCAAGTTTGCCATGGTGCTCCAGCTGGAGCCCCTGCACACCTGCAACCTGACCTGCACCGGCTGCGGGCGGATCCGCGAGTACTCCACCTCACTCAAGGACCTCGTCCCCCTCGAGCAGTGCCTCGCCGCCGCCGCGGAATGCGAGGCCCCGATGATCTCGATCTGCGGCGGTGAGCCGCTGATCTATCCCAAGATCGAGGAGCTGGTCGCCGGACTCCATGACCAGGGCCGCATGGTATACATCTGCACCAATGGCGTGTTCATGCGGAAGAAGATGCGGGAGTACATGGCCGCCAACTACTCGCCGGCCATCGAGAAGAACCTCCTGCAGCTCGTCGCTGAAGGCCTGGTCACCGAGAAGGAGGCCGAGACCATCCGCAAGTCCGACCCGGCCGCCCGCCAGAAGGTCGTGATCAAGCCCAGCAAGTGGCATTACTGGAATGTCCATGTCGACGGCCTGGAGTTCACCCACGACCTGATCGTGGAGCGCGAGGGCGTCTTCAAGGAGTGCGTCCTGGCCATCCAGATGGCCAAGATCCTCGGCTACCAGGTCGCCACCAACACCACCGTGTACCGGGAGACCGACGCCGCGGAGCTGGAGGAGATGTTCAAGTTCCTCAGCTCGCTGGGCGTGGACGGGCACACCATTTCGCCCGGCTACGACTACGACGCGGCGAAGAAGGACATGGTCAAGCGTCTGGGGAAGGATCCGACGGACTTCTTCCTGACCCGCCAGCTCACCCGCGAGAAGTTCAAGAACATCGAGCGCTGGGGCGAGATGTTCACCATCTTCGGGACCCCGGGCTACCTGGAGTTCCTTGCCGGCAAACGCGAGTTGGCCTGCAGCGCCTGGGCGGTGCCCACCTACAACGTGCGGGGCTGGAAGGCGCCGTGCTACGTGATGACCGAGACCCACTATCCGACCTACCAGGAGATGCTGGCGAAGGTGAACTGGGACAAGTTCGGGGTGGATGCCAAGGGCTGTGGGCGCGACGCGCGCTGCGAGAACTGCATGATGCATTCCGGCTTCGAGCCGACGGCGGCGCTCAGCAGCAGTCCCCGGGACAGCTGGATCAACTTCAAGTACAACTTCGGTTCCCGGCCGGCCCCCTATCCGTCCAGTCCCGAGCTGACCAAGACCGCCTACAACGGCGCGACCATCGGCAAGGGCCACCTCGCCGAGGCCAAGGCCGCCGTGAACCGCGAGTTCTCCGGGGCCAAGTCGGCCTACGCCCGCGGCGGAAACGACCTTCCACACGATGCCGGTGCCGGGCAGGGGCACGACCACAGCCACGACCACGGCGGCTCTGGCGGCGGCTGCTCCACCGGGCCTGCCAACGACCAACTGGCGGACCTCAAGGCGAAGATCGCCGCCGCGAAGAAGATCGAGGTCAAGACCGACTGACCTCGTCGCCGGATCCCAACTTCCATCCAGTACCGCACCGATTTCCATGTCCGCACTGTTCCTGTCCCCTCCGTCCTTCGACGGTTTCGACGGCGGCGCCGGAGCCCGCTACCAGGCCCGCCGCGAAGTCACCTCCTACTGGTATCCGACCTGGCTCGCGCAGCCCGCCGCCCTGGTTCCGGATTCCCGCCTGCTCGACTGCCCGCCCCACGGCATCGGCGTCGAGGAGACGCTCCGAATCGCGAAGGACCACGACCACGTCATCATCAACACCTCCACGCCGTCGTTGAAGAACGACAGCAGGATCGCAGAGGCCATCAAGGCCCAGCGGCCGGAGACCAAGATCGGCTTCGTGGGCGCCCACACCGCGGTGCTGCCCACCGAGACCCTCAAGGCCTCCCCCGCCATCGATTGGGTCGGACGCAAGGAGTTCGACTTCACCTGCAAGGAGGTCTGCGAAGGCCGGCCCCTGGAGACGATCTCCGGACTCAGCTTCAAGAAGGACGGGAAGATCATCCACAACCCCGAGCGCGAGCTGATCCACAACATGGATGCGCTCCCGTGGGTGGCCGACGTCTACAAGCGCGACCTGGAGATCGAGAAGTACTTCATCGGCTACCTGCTGCATCCGTACATCTCGATGTACACCGGGCGCGGCTGTCCGGCCCAGTGCACGTTCTGCCTCTGGCCCCAGACCATCGGCGGACACAAGTACCGGGTCCGTTCCGCGGACAACGTCGCGGCCGAGATGGCCTACATGAAGAAGCTGTTCCCGCAGGTCCGGGAGTTCTTCTTCGATGACGATACCTTCACCGCGAACCTGCCGCGCGCCCGCGAGATCGCCAAGAAGCTGGCGCCGCTGGGAATTCACTGGAGCTGCAACAGCCGCGCGAACCTCGACTACGACACCATCTCGTTTTTCAAGGACTGCGGCCTGCGCCTGTTCCTCGTCGGCTACGAGTCGGGCAACGACGACACCCTCAAGCGGATCAAGAAGGGCGTGACCACCGACGAGATGCGCCGCTTCACCAAGGCCTGCCACAAGGCCGGCGTGGTGATCCACGGCACGTTCATCCTCGGCCTGCCGGTCGAGACCCGTGAGACCATCGAGCAGACCATCCAGTTCGCGCAGGAGTTGGACGTGTTCTCCCTCCAGGTCTCCCTCGCGGCGCCCTACCCCGGCACCGAACTGTACGAGATGGCCCGCCAGAACGGCTGGTTCGCCAAGAAGGACAAGACCGACATCATCCACGGCGACGGTTTCCAGCAGTCCACGTTGGAATATCCGGGCCTGTCGAAGGAGGAGATCTTCGAGTCCGTCGACCGCTTCTACCGCCGCTACTACCTGCGGTCGGGCCCGATCCTGCGGATCGTGAAGACCATGCTCGAAGACAAGAGCATCCTGGTCCGCCGCTGCCGCGAGGGCTACGAGTTCTTCCGCAGCCTTGGCCAGCGCAAGGCCGACCTGGCCGCCTCGCAGGGCGGCGTGCTGGTGCACTGAGCCCTCGGCCGTCACCGAATCTCCCCGTCGGACGGAATCCCCGTCCGGCGGGTTTTTGTTTGCCGGGGGCCAGCGGTCCCCAGATGGACTCGGCCCGCAGGCTTTGGGTATTGGCCATTCCCGAGGCCGGGGAGTCCAAGGGTAGGGCGAAGGCTCCCGCCGAGGCGGCATTCCCTGATCTTCAGGTTCTCCCCGGCGGCTCCGCAGGAGCGTTCGCCCTACCCGGGGGACCCGGGGTTCGGCGACCGCCCGGTGAATGAAAAAGGGGCGGGTCCCGTGAAGGACCCGCCCCGGAGGGAATCAGCGCCCGCTCAGAAGCGGAGGCGGTAGAACGCGGCGGCGGTCGGGGCCGGGAGGGTGACCGAGTTGTTGGCCACGCCGGACACCGGCGCCCAGGAGGCGTCGGAGAGCGCGGACTTGGACTCGAGCACGAACGTCGCCGTGGAGCTCCACGAGATGGTGATCGAACCGTTGAGGTTGCGGACCACGCTCAGGCGCGGGCTGGAAGGCGGCGCCGGGGTGGTCAGGACCACCGGGATCGGGGCGCCGGTCGGCACGCCGAGCTCGACCATCTGGGCGTCGCTCAGCTTGCCGGCGCGGATCTGCACGCCCTTGACGAACATCTCGCGACGCTCGTCCTGGTCGCCGTCTCCGAACAGGATCGCCGTCGTCTGGAGGGCGCGGCGCGGGGCGTCGAGGCCCTGGTTGGCCGTCCAGTCGTCCTGCTTGATGCCGTCGACGAACTTGGTGACCACCGGGGTCGCCGCGGCCATGTCGTAGGCCGCCACGACACGGTGCCATTCACCCGCGGTGAAGGCGCCGGTGCCGTTGTAGCCGTTGCCGCCCTGGCCGAAGTTGTTGCCCTGCCAGAACAGGTCGCCGTCGTCGGTGTTGGCCGTGGAGCTGGTCTGCAGCAGCGAGGCTGCGCCGGGTCCGGAGCTGGCCACGAGGATGTCGAACACCAGGGTGTACTGGTTGACGCGCTGTCCGCCGCCGTTGGGGGCGATGCCGTGGGTCATGACGTAGCCGATGCGGCGGTCCAAGGTGCCCGGGACGCGGAGGACCTTGACGTCGTTGGTGCCCAACGCCGGGAGGCTGAAGGAGCTGGCCGTGCCGAACGCGGTCTTGTCCTCGGCGGTGCCGGTGGGACCGTCGAAGGTCGGATCGAGGTAGGCGAGCGGGCTGCCGATCGAGGCGCCGAGGTCGGTGAACTCGAAGTCCCACTGGCCGGTGACCGTGCTGGTCGGGAGCACCACGGGGATGCCCGCGGCGGTGGGCTTGCCAAGCAGGTACAGCTGGGCGTCGGTGAGACGTCCGGCCCGGACCTGGATGGAGCTGACGAACATCTCACGACGCTCGTCCTGGTCGCCGTCGCCGAAGAGCAGCGCGGTCGCCTGCATCGCACGACGCGGGGCGTCGAGACCCTGGTTGGCGGTCCAGTCGTCCTGCTTGATGCCGTCGACGTACTTCACGACCACGGGCGGGTTCGCCGCCATGTCGTAGGCCGCGGCGACGCGGTGCCATTCGCCCGCGGTGAAGGTGCCGCGGCCGTTGTAGCCGCCGCCGCCCTGGCCGAAGTTGCTGCCCTGCCAGAACAGGTCGCCGTCGTCGGAGTTGGCCGTGGAGCTGGTCTGCAGCAGCGAGGCCGCGCCG
>CAIYXO010000733.1 GCA_903930165.1 uncultured Verrucomicrobiota bacterium
GACCGGCCTTCGGAGTTCCTCCGCTGGCCGGTCTGCTTTTTTCGATGCTTCCAAGTAGCCAAAAACGGATCGAACGCCTGCTTTGGGGCGTCTTGGTTGCTGGCATAGTGATCGTGTGCGGCGCCTTCGGCTTGGCGACGTTCCGTCCGAGACTCCCGGTCATCAGCGAACTGACACCCTTTTACCTCACCAACCAACTTGCGGAACCGGTCCAGCTCGGATCCCTCCGAGGAAGCATCTGCGTCGCGAATGTCATCTTCTCGCGGTGCCCCACCCAGTGCCGGAAGCTTTCCACCCAGATGCAACGCATCCAGGAAGGAGTCCCCGGAGGCGTCCGACTCCTCTCCCTGACTGCGGACCCCGAGTACGACACCCCCCAGGTCCTGAACCGCTACGGAAGCCAGTACGAGGCCGACGCCTCGAAATGGTGGTTCCTCACGGGACCCAAAAAGGATCTCTACCGTCTCGCCATCCAGGACCTGAAGTTCACGGTCATCGAGTCGGGGATCCCGGGCGGCAAACTGGAGGACCTGTTCATCCATTCCCCGGTCTTTGCGATCCTGGATCGCCGTGGCAGGATGCGTGCAGTGGTCCAAGGCGAAGCTCCCAACGCTGAGGAGGAAGTCCTCCGCATCGTGAGATCCCTCCGGTTCACTCCCTGAGTGTCATGAACGTCTCCCAACTCCCCTTGGTCAACGCCTGCCTGAACGGCTTCTCGGCGGTATTGCTCCTGGCCGGTCTCATCTTCATCCGTTCCGGCCGCAAGGAGGCCCACCGACGCTGCATGGTATCCGCCTTTACCGTCTCCTGCGTCTTCCTGCTGCTCTATCTTTTCCACAAGTGGCAGGTAAAGGCCGTCCACACCCGATTCCAAGGCCCGGACGCGTTCCGCATCCCCTACTACGTGATGCTCTTCAGCCACATCCTCCTCGCGGCCGCGGTCCCCCCCCTCGCCATCCTCACCATGCGCCGGGCCGCTCGGGGAGAACTGGAGAGCCACCGCCGGATCGCCCGCTGGACTTGGCCCATCTGGATGTACGTCTCGATCACCGGAGTGCTGGTGTACCTGGTCCTCTACCAGTTTTGGCCTGCCCGCTGAGCCGCTTTGCCGCCCTTGGCCATTTCGGCATTGAGCCCGAAGCCTCCTCTCCGGATTTTGGAGGCCTGACATGACTCCGGAATCCCGCCTTCAGGAACTCGGCTTGGAACTCCCGCCCGCCCCCAAGCCGGTGGCCGTCTATCGCCCTCTCGTCGTCTTCGGCCAAGCCGCCTACGTGTCGGGCCACGGCCCGGTCCGCACGGACGGGACGCTCATCACCGGGGTCGTTGGCAAGGACCTCGGTCTCGACGCCGGCAAGTTGGCCGCCCGCCAGGTCGGACTCGCCATCCTCGCAACGCTGCGCTCGCAACTCGGATCCCTCGACCGCGTCCGTCGGGTTGTGAAGGTCCTGGGAATGGTCAACAGCGCCCCAGACTTCTACGACCACCCGAAGGTCATCAACGGTTGCTCCGAACTCTTCGCGGACATCTGGGGAGCCGAGAACGGAATCGGAGCCCGGAGCGCCGTCGGCATGGGGCCGCTTCCCGGCAACATTGCGGTGGAAATCGAGGTCATCTTCGAACTCGCCTGACCATGGAATGGTTCCGGGTCCGCGACGAGTCGACGATCCCTTCGCCGTCGCTCCACCTCCACTTGGAGCGCGTCGAGAGGAATCTCCGGCGGATGCTTGCGATCGCCGGCGCCCCCTCCCGGCTTTGGCCGCACGTCAAGACCCACAAGCTCGCTCCGCTGGTCCGGATGCAGGTCGAACTGGGCATCTCTTCCTTCAAGTGCGCCACCGTGGCCGAGGCGGAGATGCTGGCCGACGTGGAAGGTGTCCGCAGGGTGCTCGTCGCCCTCCAGCCGGTCGGGCCCCAACAGGCCCGCATTCTCAACCTCGCCAAGGTCCACCCCGACATCCGGTTCTCCGTCATCCTGGACAACACCATGACGGCGCAGTCGTTCGCGTTGGCGGCGGGCGCCGCCGGTTTCGGGACTCCCCGCCTGGCGCCTCTGCAGGTCTTCATCGACCTCGATGTGGGACAAGGGCGAAGCGGGATCGTCGCCAATAGTTCGGCCGAGGAACTCGCATCGATGATCGCGGGATCGGAGTCGCTGGAACTCGCAGGACTGCATGCCTACGACGGCCATCTTGGCCTTTCCGATCCTGCCCAGCGAAAGGTCGCGTGCGACCAAGCATTCGAACCGATGGAAACC
>CAIYXO010000734.1 GCA_903930165.1 uncultured Verrucomicrobiota bacterium
CATGAACAGGCTGGAACGGCCGATGTTGGGTCCGACGTCGGAGGTGTCCGCCGCACCCAGGATCAGGGACGCCCGGGCGCCGGCCAGCACCTCCTCCATCGAGTTCCAACCCAACACCCGGTTATAGCTGGTGTCCGCCACCCAGAGTCGGGTGCCGTCGAGGAGCGCGCCTTCCGGCAGGTTGAACCCGACGCCGGCCACGGAAACGGGCGAGACGTTGTCGCGGTTCAACAGGGTGACCACCGGCTGCGAGGCGTCGGTGATGCCCTCAAGCCGGTAGATGGCGACCGCGTGCGGCGGACCGCTGATCGGAACCGCCAGGTAGGTCCCGTCGCTGCTGATCCGGCCCGGTCGGCCGCTGAGGGCCAGCGTCGCCACGGGCACCGCATTGGTCGCCGGGATGCCTGACCAGACATACACCCTCTGCCGACCATAGTCGGCCACCGCGAGATGGCGCGCATCCAAGGCGATGCCGCGGATCTGGTCGAACACGACGTCTCCGATACGGCCCGAGATGACGCGGTCCGGCAGCTCGCCGTCCTTCGGCGCTTGGTTCCAGATCCAGATCCGACCCTGTCCACCCATGACCAGCCGTCCGTCATGGTAGGCACCCGCCCACGGGCTGATCCCCCGATAGACCAGGTCGGGATGGGCACCGCTGGTGTCCGGCCGCTTCTTCCAGAGGTACAGGGAACGGTCGAAATCCGATCCCACCCAGAGGGAGGTGCCATCGGTGACGACCGCGGGATTCTGGATCAGGAACTCGGTGCGGAGGGTGTTGGTGTCCACATGCGGCGCACCGATGGCGAAGTCGGGACGGGCATCCGCACGCGCAGGGACCGAGTTGAAGACGAGGACGCGATTCAGGTTCTCGTCGACCGTGTAGGAACGGCCACCGGCCACCGCGAGCCCGATGCCGTCGCCGCCGAAAGGCAGGTTCAACGTGAGCTTCGGGGCGTCGGTCGCGGAATCGGGAAAGCCGTCATGGATCTCCATGCGACCTTCGCCGAGCAGGACCAGCGATCCGTCGACCGTTCCACCGCGGAGGCGGGAACCCTGGCGGACGAAGTGGTGTGTGTCCGACGCGGACTCCGGGAGGCTGCGCCAGAAGTAGGTGGCATGGGTTCCACCGGGTCCCGGCGCGACCGGAAGTCGGCAGTTGTGGTCGTCGAGCGCGAGGGTCACGCCGTCACAGGTCAGGGTCCTGGGCGTTCCGAAGGCCGGATCCCGAAGGATGAACGAAGGGGCGGTCGTGCCGTCGGCAGGCCATTCCTTCCAGACCATCAACGCCCCGCCCTGGGTCGCGCTCACCATGAGACGTCTGCCATCCGTCCAGAGACCCCAAGGCCAGGAGAGGGGCATGGTCCCCATGGTGGAGAAGTCACGGAGCCGGATCTCGAAATCCGCCGCCTGGCCCGAGGAGGTCGGCAGACGGTTCCAGACGAGGACGCGGTCGTTGTCGGTGTCGGCCACCACCAGGCGTCCGTCGGCGATCGAGGCCGCCATCGGCCAGTTCATCTGGTCCAAGCCGGAACCCGGATCGTTCCGGAGGAAGTCCCGTTGGCCGAGCACGAGGTCGGGAGGGGTGTTGGACGGGGGAGGACTGTTCCAGACCAGCACGCGGTTGTTGTTCCGGTCGCACAGGACCAGCCGGGTCCCGTCGCTCGCCACGTGCGAGGGATGGTTGAACATCAGCGGCCCGCCGGTGAGATTGAAGTCGTATCCCGACAGCATGAGGTCGGCAGGTTGCCCCGTCCGGAAGCGGCCCGGGAAACGGTTCGTCGCCTCGGGATACCGCGAGCCGGTCCGTTCGACGGACACCTGCTCGGCAGGAAGGAGGAACTTGGGTGGTCTCCGGAAGACGTTGGCCGGCTCGGCCCACGAGGGTGCCAGGCCGGTC
>CAIYXO010000735.1 GCA_903930165.1 uncultured Verrucomicrobiota bacterium
TAGGGTTTGGGCTTTCGGGAAAGTTGCGCCCCCAATGCAACTTCCCACCTTCACGCCTCCATAACAGCCGGTGGAGGCGTGAACATGGGTTACCGGTGCGTCGCCACCTCGGTGGCGGGATTCGTGCAGCAGCTGGCCGTGTGCTACGTCGGGCGCGGCTACTACTTCTACGTCCGGGGCGGCATCCCGGCACACAAGGACCCGGCGGCCATCGACCGGAAGCTGGTCGAACGCTATGGCATCGCCGTCTCGAAGTGGACCCGGTGCCGACGGCGCAAGCGGGGCCAGGCCAGCTTGCAATACCTGCGCCATGGCGACTTCTTCGTCCTGCTGGCGACCAACGGCGAACACCCAGTCATCGCCTCGGAAGGCAGGCTGGTGCGGGACATCCGGCGACAGCCCCTGCGGTTCATGGGCTACGCCATCGGCTGCCGTCCCGCCCGGGGCGGCGGGCCGCTCCACCCCTCGGTCCGTATCGAGCGGAGGGAGTTCGCGGCCTTGAAGACTCACCTGAGGCAGATGGCGGTTCACCGGTCGGTCGAGGACCTCGGCCGGATTCTGCGGTCGCTCCCATACGAACCCTACGCTCCCGTCCGGGACCAATTGCGCATCCTCCTTCGGTCCCTCAACCGCCGCCGCAAAGCGGCCGGACTGGAACCCGTCCCGTTGGCAGTCCTTCGGCAGCGGAGAAGGCCGGTCCGCCCCTTCGCTCCTCGGTCCTCTGAACCCTTGGAGGAGATTCTCAATTTATCCTGTCCGGAAAGGGCTGGTCCCAGCGACTGCATCCCTGAACGGACATTCTTTAGGAGTGACTCAAATGAGCGACATACAGAGCAAGAACCCGAACCCGCGCAAGAAGCCGACCCCGAAGGGAGGGAACCTGATTCCTTTTCCGAAGCCGGTTCCGACGAGACCGGATTTGGACCGACTCCCGGCGGACCTGGTGGTCACGATTGATGGCCAGGCTCGCACCGGCAAAAACACGGCGGGCGAACTGCTTGCCAGGGCACTGGGCGGGCTGCTGGTGGACTCCGGCCGTTTCTATCGGTCGGTGACGCAAGCCGCCTTGGTCGCGGAAGTGGATTTGGACGACCGGAACGCGGTGGAATCGTTTTGCGCCGGAGCCCGTCTGGACGCCGTCATCCGGCCGAATGACCGGGGTGTCCTGGAAGCCCTCGCCACGGTGAACAGTGGCCTGTTCACCGACGCCACCTTGGTCTCCGTAGGAGCTTTGGTGCCGAAGGTGGCGCAGATTCCCCTGGTCCGGGCGATGGTGAACGCCACCCTGCGCCGTCTCAACCGGGGCGGACGGATGATTGTTCTGGGGCGGGACATGGGCATGAAAGTCTTCCCGGACACTCCCTACCAATTCTACTTCAGCGCCCCGGCCGCCGTTCGCGAACTGCGCGACTCCGGACGGGTGGACAGCGGTGCGGTGGCCAAACGCGACCGTGACGACGCCAGGCAGACGTTTTTCCCGCCCAAGGGGGCCGAAGTGGATACCGGCGACAAAACGCCGGAACAGGTTCTGAAGGTGTTGCTGGATGAAATGATGGAGCGGACGCCGGAGTAGTTCCGGCCGCCCTTTCACGAATAGAAGTAGCCCAATTCCCGAAGGGATGTGTAGTCCCTCGGTCGCTCGGTCGTGCTTCGACCCATGATGATGTGGTCGAGCACTTCAATCTTGAGCAGTTGCCCAGCCCGGATGAGGTCTCGCGTCACGCGGATGTCCGCCTCGCTCGGGGTCGGGTCTCCGCCGGGATGATTGTGGGCGAGGACGATGGCCGAGGCCCGCTTGGCGATGGCCACGGCAAAAACCTCCCGGGCATGGACCAAAACCTGGTCGAGGATGCCCTGACCGATGTTCTCGACAGCAATCAGGCGGCGGCGCGTGTTCAGGCACACGACTTGAAAATGCTCAACGGCGTAGAGCCGATTGGGTTCGCGCAGCACGTCGGCAATGCTTCCCGGGTTGTCGAGCACCGGGGATTCACGGTGGGTTTCCTGTGTCAACCGCTGGGCCAGTAGGAAGGCCGACTTGATGGCCGCGGCCTTGGATTGGCCAACGCCTTTTACCTGCCGCAATTCGTCGAACGACGCCTGGGCCAGACTGGTGAGCCCGCCGAAGCGCTGCATCAGCGATTCCGCGACGGGTTTCCCCGCCAATCGGGAAAGTAGCTGGGTGTTGTCGGCCTGATCGAAAAACTGCATAGGCACCTCCTGACCGGACCGATTTTACCACTGCCCGATTTCTTAAGGAACCGACCGGCCGTTCTTCAGCGCGGAAATGTCCGAGCGAATCCGGGCGGTTGCGACTCGCGGTCTCATCCAAGGCATTCACCGACCGGGACACCGCTTTGACTAACAAACACCGTTTGCGGTAAAACCAAGGTGGGTAGAAGCAGGTTCA
>CAIYXO010000736.1 GCA_903930165.1 uncultured Verrucomicrobiota bacterium
AATGTCGCTCCCAAGGAGGTCGGACAGGTCACGCAGGATTTCCGGTACGGCCAGGCTGAGGACAAGCGACCCGGTGCCGGAGACCTGCCTTTCCCAGAAGCCGTCCAACGGAGGCGCTCAGCGGCAGGACATTCAATGCCTTCCGGGTTTCTCCACCGAACCGAGCGGCCAACGCCGCGGACCGCCGCGTCGACCCGGGGATCAATCCTTCCTGAACGCCTTGTGGTTCGGGTTGCCACCCGAAAGCAGGTAGGCCATCAGGTCCATCAACTCGTCCCGGTTCATGCCGGAAATCATGCCCGGAGGCATGGGGGAAACGTTCGAGAACTCGATGCTCTCCAGGTTCGTGGAGGAAGCCTTCGTGACTTGGTTCAAATCGAACGGATTCGACGCCACACCGACTTCGTTCTCATTCCGGAGGATCAGCCGCCCATAGAGGCTGCTTCCATCCTTCAGCTTCACTTTGCTGGCCATGTACTGCTCGGAGATCGATGCGCTGGGTTCGCAGATGGCCACGAGAATGTCCCGGACGGAGAAACGCGAACCCACCGAACCCAGGTCGGGCCCGGAGATGCCTCCTTCACCGCCAAAGCGATGGCAGGCGATGCACTTCCCGGCCGAAAACATCTTCCGGCCGTTCCCGAAGTCCCGGCCGCGAAGCTCCGACGAGAAAAGCTCCATCGCGGTGTCCACCTTCCAGGCCACGGACGGCCCCTTCGGTCTCGGCAGCTTGGACAGGTCGGTGGCGGGAAAATCCCCGAGCATTCCGACCATCAGCTCGACGTCCTTGGTCTCCAGCCGGTCGATGGCCTCCTTCCGGATGGCACGGATGTATCCCGAGAAGCTCTTTCCACCATCCTTGGTCAGGGCCTCGTTCAACCACCCGAAGAAGTACTTCCGATCCTCGGGAGTCCATCCGCTCCGGACGACCCGAAGGCAGTAGGCGTAGTGGATGTTCCGCGTGTTCGGGGTGTTGGCCATCATCTTCAGGATGGCCCCGCCATACTCGTGGCGACCCAGCATCGCCTTGTCGTAGTCCACCGTCGCCGCTTTCGTGGATCTCATCAGCCCGAGGGTCTTCCGCACGACCGTCGGTGAATCCAGATAGCAAAGGACCCGGCAGAGCTCGGCATTCACCGTGTCGTCGGGGTCCGGGAAGTGGGCGTCCAGCGTGGCGATGACGGAAGCCGCCTGCCCGCCTTCAGGACGACCCATCCGCATGAAACAAAGCGCATAGGCGCGGAGCAGCGCCAACCGGTCTTCTCTTTCCAGCATGCCGAAGGACAGCTCGCCGAGCTTGCCCAGCATCCGTCCGGGGAGGGATTTGTCGCCGTGCCGGCTCAAGGCGATGACCGCGTGGATTGCCGCCCTGGGGTTTTTCTCCGCAAAGACCCTTTCGCGCCAAAGCGCCACGTCCTGGTTCTCGACCGCCAACCTGGCCGCATGACGAAGACTGCGGTCGGAGGCCGCGAGATGCGGCCATGCCTGTTCGACGGCCGCCGCACCGCCCTGGCCCCTGGCGTGGTATTCCTCCAACGAGTGGCGGAGTGAACGGAGACCGGCGTTGGCCACCATCCGCCTCGGTTCACCCGCCTCCTTCGGACCGGTGTGCCGGATGCGATAGAGCTTCGAGGCGGTGGTGCGTCCGCCGGTGACGAAGTACATCGCCCCGTCCGGACCGAAACGCATCGCGGCGATGTTCAACGGACTGCCATGCAGGAACTCCGTCTTCGTGCCGGTGTAGCTGGAACCGCTTTCCTGCAGCTCAACGGTGAAGATCGTCCCGAACGTCCAGTCGCAGATGAAGAGCTTGTCCTGATACTCCGCCGGGAAGCCCGATTGATGTCCGAAGCTGATCGCCGTCGGCGAACCGGGCCCGACATCCAGCACCGACCCGAGGCTGTCCGCGAAGTGGTCCAGCCAGACACCCGACCCGGAGCGCCATCCGAACTCCGCGCCGCTGGTGACGTGGTTGATCCGCGTCGGCCGATACCAAGGGACACCGATGTCGAACTCCATGTCGGAGTCGTAGGTGAACAGTTCGCCTTCACGGTTCACCGCGATGTCCACGGAGTTCCGGAACCCCGAGGCGATCATCTTCCAGTCCTTGCCGTCGGGCGAGATCCGGCAGATCCATCCCCCGGGAGCCGTCAGTCCCACGGCATGTCCCATCGGGTCGGGAATCGACGGGAGCAGCGTGTCCTCCTGCCAGACCGGGGGCTGGGCCGAGGACGTTCCCTCGGGCACGCCGGTGAAGTTTCCGCTCACCAGATACAACCCCTTCCCGTCGGGAGTCGGGATGATGCAATGGGCCGAGTGCTCGGGGGTGACACCGGCGGTGAGGCCGGCGGGGGCGAGGGC
>CAIYXO010000737.1 GCA_903930165.1 uncultured Verrucomicrobiota bacterium
CGTCCTCGACGACCAGGATCCGGTTCATGGCGTTCCTCCGTTGGCGGACTCCCGATGTCCCGCCGGAAGGGTCGCGACGAAACGCGCGCCCTTCCCCGGCCGGCTATCGACACGGATCCGGCCGCCGTGTCCCTCGACGATGTGCTTCACGATGCTGAGCCCGATGCCGATGCCCTCGGTTTCACGACGGAGTTCGGAACCGAGGCGGTGGAACCGGTCGAAGATGCGCTCCTGTTCCGCCTCCGGGATCCCGGGGCCGGAATCGGCCACCGCGAGGGTCCACGCGCCCGCGTCCCGTTCCAGGGTGACGACCACCTCGGAACCTTCCGGGGAGTGCTTCAGGGCGTTGTCGAGCAGGTTGACCAACGCCTGCTGCAGCGCGTCGGGATCGAGTTCGGCCGGCTCGACGTCTTCCAGGGGAAGCCGAACAACCAGGCGCACCCTGCGCGAGTCGAACTGGGGTTGGAGCACCTCGGCCGTCCCGGCAACCAGCGCCGGAAGGTCGCAGCGGCGCGGCTCGTAGGTGCGGCGTCCGCGCTCGATCCGGGACCAGTCGAGGACGTTCTGGACCAGCGTGCCGAGACGCCGGCATTCGCGGACCATGAGGCCGTAGTATTCCTGGCGCCGTTCGGGCGAGGCGTCGCTGCCGCGCTGGAGGTTCTCGGCGAGGAGCCGCACCGACGCGAGCGGCGCGCGCAGCTCGTGGGTGACGCCGGCCACGAAGTTCGTCTGCGCCTCGGTGAGGTCCTGCAGCTTCAGGTAGGCGCGGCGCCCGAGGAAGATCGCGCCGATCAGCGCCAAGGCGGCCGCTGTCCCCAGGCCCCCGGACCAGGCGACCTGCCTTCGCACGGCAGCGAAGTACAGGGCCGGATCCGCGAGTCCGACCTCGACCCGGAAGCCGCCGCCGGGCGCGGAGGCCGACGGACCGGCCTCGGAAAGCGGCTTCCAATCGGAGGCGTCGGGGAGGCCGTCGACGTTCAGGGCCTCGTTGCCGAAACGGAAGCGGACGCCGAATCCGGATCCCGTTCGCAATGACGGGAGGTCCGCGGCGGCGCGGAACGCACCGAGGACGGCGGTTTCGGGGTACAAGGCCCCGGAGCGGAACGTCTGGCCTGGGCGGAAGGAGATCTCCGGACGGTTGCGGAAGTGGAGCAGGCGGCTTCCCTCGGGCCCCCGGACCCAATGGAAGTCCGGGCCGGAACCCCGCTCAAGCGCCCGGGCGACGGCCTGACGCCACGGCGTGGTGCCCTCCAGGCGGCGAAGCGTCTCGACGACGCGGGTCCAGTCGGCGTCGCCGTTCGCCCACCCGGCCTCGAGCGACTCCCGCAAAGACGGCCACCAGATCGCGGGACGTTGGCGGACGTCCTCCAGGAAGGCGCCCCGCAAGGCCGAGCCGACCCGGGCGTCGGCCGGCCTCGGCAGCCGGAACAGCTCGCGCCACGCAAGGACCGCCACCGGCATGCCGGAAGGGGTGCGGATGTTCGGCGACGCGGCGCGCACCTCGTCGATCGCGGACACGGGATCCGCGATCCCGCCGTGCCGGACTCCATGGCGGACTTCCAGGAAGTGGGCGACCGCAGAGGCTTCTCCGTCGATCCCGGCCCCGAGATTCCGCCACGGATTGGCGGCCTCGGCGAAGGGCAACGCCGCGGCCATTTCCCAACGGCCGCGGAAGGCGGGCTCGGCCGACTGCCACCATTCGGGCGCCTCGAAGCGTGTCGCACCGGTCGCCAGCCATTCCTCGAGCGACAACGCCAACGGCAGCTCGATCGAAGGAGGATCCGTCAAACCTTCCGGAAAGCTCCGCTCGAAGGCGTCCACGGCCGAGCGCGCAAGGACGGCGGACTCTTCCGCGGCGCGGGCCTCGGCGCGGCGCAGGTCCGAGTGGAGGAGGTCCAGCAGCGTCGCCAGCCCCATCAACACC
>CAIYXO010000738.1 GCA_903930165.1 uncultured Verrucomicrobiota bacterium
CTCGAGGGCTTCGACGAAGATGTCGCGTCCGAACATCAGCGGTCCGATTTCCTTGTTCGGATTCGGGGTGGCGGTGGTCGTCTTGGTGGCCGTGCTCATTCTGTGTTGTCTCCGTGTCTGGCCGGACGTCGTGGATCTCTGTCCTGCGTGGAACAAAAAACCCACGGCCGTCGCCGGCCGTGGGTTCTTGTGAAAGTGTGTTCAAGCACGACAAGACCCCGCGGCGGCGAGGCCGCCTACGACTACGGGGACATGTACGATTGCCGTGCTCATTGACGTGGGGAAGGTACCCGGAACAGGCGAGTCCGGGTCAAGCTCCGGTTGGCCGTTAGGTGCGGCTTTCGCCGGATCCGATTCCCGGCGGGTTCCATTGGAATGGGCCAGATTCAAACCGGTGTTCCAACCGGGCCAACACCACTCCCCAGGATCTCCGGAAATACTGGTGGGCCGCTTCCCACTCCGGACCGTCGCCCCAGCCCAGATGGGTGAGGGTGACACGGGTTGCCACCAATCCCAGTGCCTGGAACTGGACCACCACCCAGGTCTTCCTCAACCGCACGGTGGGGAACTTCGGCGGCGCATTCCACTCGAACGCCAAGAGGGTCCCAGGGACGAACGTCTGTATCCGGCATCCTTCGCTCCCACGGCTCCCGACCGGTGCGTCCGGACGGAAATAGAGTTCGAAACGCCCCCCGGGCCACAGCTCGACCAAGGCCTGCGGGGCAAAGAAGGAGGCAAGGCCCTCCGAGGTGGTCCAAGCGGACCAGACCGCATCGGCCGGGCCCGGAATCGTGAGAACCGGCGGATTGCTTTCATGGGCAGGATAGGATTTCCCCGCTCGTGATCGGGCAGGCGCCCGGAACCATAGCGGATCCCTTATTCTACGCACGGACCGGTCGTTTTGTTTCGGAGAATTCCGCTCATGGATGGTGCCGACGTCCCTGCGCCAAGCCGGTCTGGCATCGCGTTGCTCCGAAGGCCATCCTGTGTCGCATGCCCTCAGTCCTCGCCCTTTTCGCCCATCCGGACGACCTCGAGTTCCGCGCCGCGGGGACGCTTCTTCTGCTCCGGGACAGGGGATGGGAGGTTCACTACTGCAACCTCTCCAACGGCGACCTGGGAAGTAGCGTGATGACCTCCGCGCAGACGGCCAGGATCCGGGCCACTGAAGCCCGTAGGTCCTGTGAATCGATGGGATTCCACTGGCACCCTCCGATCGGACGGGACCTCCAAATCCTCTACACCGACCGCAATGTGCGACAGGTCTGTGCCTTGGTGAGGAAGGTCCGCCCCGGCATCCTGCTGACCCATCCGTTGTCCGACTACATGGAGGACCACATGGAGACGGCCCGAATCGCCGTCACCGCGGCGTTCGCGAGGGGTATTCCCAACTACAGGTCGATTCCCTCCCGCAAGGCGGTTCTTGATCCGGTCACGGTCTATCATTCCACGCCGCACGGACTTCGAGGCCCGATGCGGGAGCCGGTGATCCCGGAGGGGTTCGTCGACATCACGTCAGTCGCGGACCGGAAGCGGGCGGCCTTGGCTTGCCACGCGAGCCAGAAGGAGTGGTTGGACGTTTCCCAAGGAATGGACAGCTACCTCCTGTCCATGGAGGAGGAATGTCGGGAGCTCGGGCGGAGGTCCGGGAAAAGGGGGCTGGCGGAAGGCTGGTCGAGACATCTCCACCTCGGATTCGGCAGCGAATCCGACGATCCCCTCCGGGGCGCGTTGGACGCACTTTGGAGTCCCGGAGAAGACGGCGAGTCCGGTAGGTCCGGAAGGCCCGGTAGGTCCCGCCGTCAACGTCCGTAGAGGCGCTTCAACGCGGCGCCATTGGCCTTGCAGGTTCCGCGTTCGGTGATCAGGGCGGTGATCAGGCGGGCGGGGGTGACGTCGAATCCGTCGTTCCGCGCAACCACACCTTCCGGGGTGATCCGAACCTCGAGTCTGCGTCCGTCCGCCGCGGTTCCCTGGATGTGGGTCAACTCCCGTGCGTTCCGCTGTTCGATCGGGATCTCCCGGACACCATCGCGGATCGTCCAGTCCACGGATCCGCCCACGAAGGCCACATAGAACGGGATGCGATGCTCCCGTGCGGCCAGGGCCTTGAGGTAGGTGCCGATCTTGTTGGCGACATCGCCTCGTGAGGTCACCCGATCCGCTCCGACGATCACGGCGTCCACCAGTCCCTGCTGCATCAGGTGGCCCGCGGCGTTGTCGGCAATGAGCGTATGCGGAACTCCCCTTCCACCGAGTTCCCAGGCGGTCAGTGCAGCGCCCTGGTTCCTGGGCCGGGTTTCGGAGACCCAGACATGCACCGGGATTCCCGCCAGATGTGCGAGATAGATCGGTGCCGTGGCCGTGCCCCAGTCGAGGGTGGCGATGCGCCCCGCGTTGCAGTGGGTCATGATCCGGAGCGGTTCGCCGGACTTCTTTGAGGCGACGAGGCTGCGGAACAAACGGAGGCCGTTCTCGCCGATGGCCCGGTTGATGGCCACGTCTTCCTCGACCATCGCCACGGCTTCGTCCCAGGCGGCCTTGGCCCGGGACCTTGGGGCCAGCGGCTTCAAGAGGGTGCGCATCCGTTCGAGCGCCCAGCGGAGGTTCACCGCGGTGGGACGTGTGTGGACCAGGGCTTCGAAAGCCTTCTCCAGTCCCACTTCCGATGGATCGTGCCGCATCCCGAAGGCCATGCCGAAGGCGGCGGTCACTCCGATGAGGTTCGAACCCCGGACTTGCATGCTGCGGATGGCTTGGGCGGCGCCTTCGACCGTTTCCAGCCGGATCGTTTCCACGGCATGTGGCAACAGTGTCTGGTCGAGGATCCGGACCGATCGCCGATCGCGACCGGGCTCCAGCGATCGGATGGAAGCGTTTGAAGTGCTCATAGGCCGAGACGTTTCCGGCTTTCCAGGACGCGCGAGGGATCCGTGATGTATCCCGCGAGCTTTTCCAGACGCTCCCCGGCGGCGATCAACGTCTCTTCGCGCTTGGCAAAATGCAGCCGGAGGAAGCGATGCTCCGGGTGGCGGAAGAAGCTCGAGCCGGGAACGCCGGCGACGCCGATTTCCCGGATGAACCACTCGGCCGCCCGGACGTCGTCCTCGAATCCCAGCGCCGAGATGTCGAGCATGACATAGTAGGCGCCTTGTGGCTCGGTGAAGGGCAGCCC
>CAIYXO010000739.1 GCA_903930165.1 uncultured Verrucomicrobiota bacterium
GAGGACCAGCGAGGGCGGCCAGATGGAAGCGGCACAGGGAGTCGGC
This sequence comes from uncultured Verrucomicrobiota bacterium, assembly GCA_903930165.1. Taxonomy (GTDB): domain Bacteria; phylum Verrucomicrobiota; class Verrucomicrobiia; order Limisphaerales; family UBA9464; genus SXXZ01. Next base: position 47 of record CAIYXO010000739.1, read on the forward strand.
GGCCTGGTCGGCCACGTCAGCCCGAAGTTTCGCCTCGCCGGCATGCGTGACACCGACAACGTCCGCGCCTTCATCGAGGAGTTCAACCGGTACGAGACCAACTACGCCTCGAAGAACCCCAATCTCCGGCTCCCGAACTTCATCGTGATGAGCCTCGGCGAGGACCACACGCAGGGAACCCGGGCCGGAGCCCCGACTCCCGTCGCCGCGGTCGCCAACAACGACTGGGCTGTCGGCCAACTCGTCGAGAGGGTCACCCACAGCCCCTATTGGCCGGAGACCGCCATCTTCATCATCGAGGACGACGCCCAGGACGGCGCGGACCACGTCGACGCCCGGCGCACGACCGGGCTGGTCATCAGCCCCTACAGCCGCCGAGCGATCGTCGACAACACGCTCTACACCACGAGTTCCATGCTGCGCAGCATGGAGCTGCTCCTGGGGTTGCCCCCGATGACCCAGCACGACGCCGCCGCCACTCCGATGTACCCGGCGTTCGGCGGGAAGTTCGACCCGACCCCGTTCACGCACCTGCCACCCGAGGTCGACGTCGACGCGAAGAACACCAAGGCCTCGCCGGGTGCCGCGGAGTCGGCGCAGATGGATTTCTCCGACTACGACCTGATCCCCATGTTCGCGCTGAACGAGATCCTCTGGAGAAGCGTGAAGGGCGATTCGGTCCCGATGCCGCTGCCCGTGCGCAGCTTCCACATGCGCCCGTAGCCGAGACGGGGCGGAAGGGATTGGCACGCGGAGCCGCAAAGCCGCCGAGGGGGAGCGCGGGCTTGGTGCTTTTGCCCTTCCTGCGCGGGCTCGGCGGCTTCGCGTGCGCCCCCTGGCGGTCTGCGGTGACTTGAGACCAGTTTTCACAACCAAGGGTGCGAAGGGTGCGAAGACCTTTCAGGGTATGGAGTCCCGGCTTCAGCCGGTTTTGCCCATTTTCAACTCATGGGCTTCCAGTCCGAGAAGTCATTGGGTCCGGGGAAACGGCCGACGACACCGCTGCAGGAGGGGACGCCTGCAGGCATGTGCCCGGTGAACCACGGAAGGCCGCGTGCCCACCACGCGGCGGAGATTCCTCCGGTTGGAAGCATCTCGAAACCAGACCGGCTGAAGCCGGGACTCCGTACCTCTGAAAGTCCTCCGCAGGCTGCGCGGCTCCGCGTGCACCCTCTGGCGGTCTGCGGTGACTTGAGGCCAGGGTTCACATCCAAGGGTGGGAAGGGTGCCAAGTCGGACCTCACCCAAAACGCCAACGCGCCAACGGGCCGCCGGATCCGGGCCCCCGGAGGGGTGGCCCCATTCGGCGGCCGGTTCCCATGCTGAACCTCAGCGGCTTGGCGCCTTTGCGTGACACTCCCTTCCGCCCGGACCCATTCACCTACTTCCGTATTGACGTCGCTACATTTGTCGCTGCTCAATGACCCCCGTCGCATGAAGACTCCCCTGCCGGAACTCACCGAATCGGAATGGGCCGTGATCAAGGCGGTCTGGGATCTGGAGCCGTGTCCGGCGCCGACGGTCCAGGAGCACCTCGCCGGAAGCCGGGACTGGTCGGTGTCCACGGTCCGGACGCTGATGGAACGGATGGCCGCCAAGGGGCTGCTCACCTCCGAGAAGCTCCGCAACCTCACGCTCTACCGGTCCGCCGTCTCGCGTCAGCAGGCCCAGCTCGGAGAGCTGCGCTACGCCCTGCGCAACGCCTTCGAC
>CAIYXO010000740.1 GCA_903930165.1 uncultured Verrucomicrobiota bacterium
CCGATCCCTTCCGCATCGTTTCGGCTCAACGGACCAGCCGGTAGAATCGCGTTCCCGATCCCGGGGGGATCTCCATCCACCACAGGCCGCCTTCGAGGACCGGCACGATCCCCACGGGCTCCCAGGGTCCGCCGACAAGATCGGTGCTGCTCTCGATCCGGTAGCCCGAAGGGGCTTCCGGCCACGCGACTCCCGGTCCCCCCGTCGCGCCGGCAACCACCGAAATCCTGGGACGTTGAAGGACGATTCCCGTCGCCTTCAGCACTCCATCCGTTGGCTCCGCCACCGCGGTCCCCACCAACGTCCCTCCGATCCGAACCTCGATCGAGTAACGTCCACGGAATCCGCGGAACGCCGCCCTTCCGGAACGATCGGTCCGCACGGCGAGGTCCGTGGTCCATTCGCGGAAGACCAGGTTGCTCCAGGCGACGCCGGCGGGACGCAGGCTCCAGTCCGACCGGAAGAGCGCCGCCTCGGGCTTCCAGTGCTGCCCGGCCCAGAATCCCCACATCAGGAAATCCGTCACCGCCGGATGGCTGAAGGCGACGGTGGTCAGATCGCGGACATAGTCCGCCTGCGCCGCCTCGTCTCCCACCGCGACGTCGAACTCGGTGATCTGGATAGGCAACCCGAACTCCGCGAAGGCATCCAGCTGCGCGTACACGTCCTCGGGCGCCGGCAGGAAGCCGCCGAAATGCCCCTGGAGGCCGATCCCGTCCATCGGCGCACCCCGCGATTTCAGGAACCGCAACGCGTCCAGGAACCGGCCCGGTGCGGCGCTGCCGGTGCCGGCCACCTCGAGGTTCTCGTACTCGTTCACGAACAGTTTCGCCGCCGGGTCGAGGTTCCTCGCCATCTGCATCCAGCGCACCGTCTCGTCGTCGCCCAACAGGTCCTGGACCGCCCGTTCGTCGGTGATCTCGTTCATCACATCCCAGTCCACCAGGCGTCCGCGCACCGCCCCGAGCACGTTGGTGAAATGCTGGTCGATCTGCTGGCGGACGAGCGTCGCATTGCCGGAAGCCAAGGCGCTTCGGACCCGTGAAGGCAGGTAGTTGGTTCCGGGCCAGATGAGGTTGTGTCCGCGACACGGAATCCCTCGGGCCTGGAGCCAATCCAAAGCCGCCAACGCGGTGCGTCCGTTGGGCGTGGTCGATTCCCACGAGGGCCACTTCAGGTCGTTCTCGAGCACCACCTTGTTGAACCAGTTCGTCACCACGGCCTGATACCGTCCCCGGTCGGAGGCCGAGCCGAAGGAACCCAGGAGGCGGCCGCCATCGACCGCGCTGCCCCAGTGGAACGCATGGCGCTGCAACCGCACGCGGACCTCGGCGCCGGGCACCGGGAATCCGTCCGCGTCGAGCACCTCCACTGCGTGGTCGGCCTTCCGCAGACGCTCGATGCGCTCGGCCGCCGCCGCGCGCCAAGCGGCCTCCGGTTCGCGGCCCGCGTAGTTCACGTCGTTGGGGAAATCCGCCAGCGGACGCGCGGTCCCGAAATTGGTCAGAGAAAGGCCGCCGATCTCGACGGCCTGCGGAGGAAAGCCGAGCCGCAGGTTGAACTGCGCACGGTCGGCCGTGGTGCCCGCATAGGCCTCGACGCAGCGGAACGCGAACCGGAAGCGCGTCCAGTTCGTGCCCGAGGCGAGCCACATGCGCGTGAGGGACTGCGTGTAGGGGGATCCCGAACGTTCGAAGACGCCCTCGACGAGGGCGGCCGCGTTCGTGCCGTCCAGACGCCGAAGCCAGACCTCCCCTGCAAGCACGTCGTTCGCCGCGAACACCGCGGAGAGCGGGCGGTTGAGCTGGATTTCCCAACGGTTGGCCGGCGTCCGGACCGTCTGCATCCGGACCGCCTGGGTGAACGGCATGCCGGACACCGCCACCACGGTGCGCGTCGCCGACGCCGTGTCGGGCCGCTGCAGCGTGAACGCGGTCAACTGCCCCGGAGACACCACCACCGTCTGGGCCGACACGGCGAAGCCGGCGAAGCACGCCACCAAGACGGCGAAGGCGAATCCTGGAAGGAACCTCAGCAAGACGACCTTGGCATGCGGGAGACTTTCGCCACCGGGAAGCATGGCGGAAGATAGGCCGCCTCCGGACATCCGACAACGACTCCGATCCCGGCCGCACAGGGGTCACCTCGGGACTCGACGCGGTGGGAGCC
>CAIYXO010000741.1 GCA_903930165.1 uncultured Verrucomicrobiota bacterium
CGCCTCGCCGCGGAAGCGGGACGTCTCCGGCAGGCCCGCGAGGATGCCCGGGGTTTCCATCGTCCACCGGTCACCCTTGCCGACCTGCTGACGGTGGCGGAAGGCTTCGACAACCTGGGTTTCGTGGAGGATGCTCTCCGATGTCTCGAGTCCCATGGCACGGCGCCGGATCCATCCGGAGCTGTCGCCGTCGGCCGGGCCCGCGCCTTGATCCGACTCGGCCGCTGGACCGAGCTGCGCGGCCTCGCGGTGGGACTGCGTCATCCAGACCTCACCTCGTCCCAGGCGGCGGGCCTCTCCGGACTGCTCGAGGGCATCGTCGACGCCCGGGACGGGCGCGTTGAAGCCGCCATTGGCAACCTCCGATCCGCCATGGATTCCGGGATCCCGGAAGACCCGCCCGACCTCGCGGCGATGTGCGGCCTGCTTTCCCTCGAAGGATCGCTGCCGGCCCGGAGGATCCTGCGGGAGCTGGAGCCGGAGCCACGGCTCGAAAGCGTCCACCGAAGGCTCGTCGAATGCCTCGGGCCGGGCGACGGACCCATCGTGGAATCGCCGGCCGAGAATCGAAACTGACTCCCTGCCGGGGCCGGCTATCCTGTCTCCATGCCTGAGGTGATCACCCGGTTCTTCCAGAGGTGGGCCGTGACCACGGTGGCCGTGCTGGTGGCGGACTGGCTTCTCGACGGGATCCAGCATCGGACCATCGGCTCGCTGTTCGCCGCCTCCGCGTTGCTGGGGTTCCTGAACGCGTTCGTTCGCCCGCTGCTGCTGATGGTCTCGCTGCCGCTGCTGCTCTGGTCGCTGGGTCTCTTCGTCCTCGTGATCAACGCGCTGCTGTTGCTGCTGGTCGGGGGAGTTCTCCAGCCGGGCTTCACGGTCGACGGATTCGGTTCCGCGTTCCTCGGCGGGATGGTGGTGAGCCTCGTCTCCCTGATCGTGAACGCCTTCCTCGGTTCCGGACCGGCGGTCAAGGTCAGCCGCGGCCCGGCCCGTCGAGGAAGCCGATCGTCCCGGACCTCAAACGACGGCGGCGGCCCGATCATCGACGTCTGATCCGCCGTGCCGCGCCCCATTGCCAAGAAGAAGGGACCCACCCGGGGTCGCAAACGGGGATTTCCCTGGATCCGCGCGTCAATCGCCGTGGTCCTGTTGGCCGGACTGGCCGGACTGGCCGGAAGGTGGTGGTCGAGCGCGCGGCCAGGACTTGCAGGTCCCGGAGGTTTCCCCGGCGGAAGCCGCGCCCAGACGATTCCAAGCCGGACGACGGCCGTTGGCGCGCCCCTTCCAAACGGATCCCCGGCGGGTCCCACGGCTCCCAAGGAGACGACAACGTCTTCCGCGGTCCGCGTGGCCACCAACCGACTCCAGCGTGTCCCCGCGCCTGACCCGGTCGAACCCTTCGAACCGCGCAACGTCACAAACCTGCTCGAGGCCCAGATCGTCCTCGCGGGGCTTGGAATCTCGGCGGGGCCGATGGACGGCAACAGCGGCGCGCAGACGGCGACGGCCCTGCGGGCCTACCAGATGCAGAATGGCTTGGAGCAGACCGGTTGGCTGGATCGTCCGACCCGGGAGGCGCTGCGACTGACCGCGCGGCCGTGGACGACGTTCACGGTCACCTCCGAAGACCTCGCCCGGTTGGCGCCGATCCCGTCCACCTGGCTGGGGAAATCGCAGGCGCCCGCCTTGGGGCATGAGACCCTGCTGGAACTCGTCGCGGAGCGGACCCTTTCGCATCCGGCGCTCGTCCGACGTCTGAACCCGGAATTCGACTGGGGACAGGCCCGGCCCGGGGACATCCTGACCGTTGCGAACCCCCAACCGGTGCCGGCACGGCGTCCGGCCCTGGTCCGTGTGAGCCTCTCCGGGCGCCACCTGAGGGCCTTCGACGGCTCCGGCAACCTCCTGGCCCACTTTCCCTGCAGCATCGCCCGCAAGGTCGACAAGCGGCCCGTCGGCGACCTCCATGTGGTCGTGGCGGTTGCCGACCCGGACTACACCTTCGATCCGGAAGTCTTCCCGGAATCCGCGGAGGCCCGATCGTTGGGGCGGAAGCTGCGGTTGCCGCCGGGACAGAACAATCCGGTGGGAACCGCCTGGATCGGCCTGGACCGCCCAGGCTACGGCATCCATGGCACGCCCAAGCCGGAGGATGTCGGGCGAACCGAAAGCCATGGCTGTTTCCGGCTCGCGAACTGGAACGCCGACCTGCTCCGCCGCATGGCCTGGGTGGGACTGCCGATCCGCGTGGAACCATGAAGCCCGGGCCCGGGCCCTTTCACAGGTCCTGCTGCCCGGCCTTTTCCGCCGGGCGTGGTTGCCGTCGGGGACCGGACGGCGTAGGGAACGGACGTGCAGCAACCCTGGCAACCCCTCGTCCTCACCGTCGTGGCCATGGCCGCCTACCATCTGGCCCAGAAGGGCGTTCCGGCCACGGTGAATCCCTTCGCCGCCCTCGCGGCGACCTACGCGGTGGCCCTTGCCTGTTCGATGGCCGCGCTGGCCGTGACCGGGGGCGTGCGCGGGATTCCGGCCGAGATGCGGACAGTGACCTGGATCAGTGCGTTGTTGGGCGTCGCCATCGTGGTGTTGGAATTCGGCGGACTGATGGCCTACAGGAAAGGTTGGAACCTCAGCACCTTCGGACTGGTCTTCAACGCCCTGACCGCCGTGGTCCTGCTGCCGGTCGGGATCCTGGTGTTTCGCGAAAGGCTCTCGACCGCGAACTGGGCGGGCGTCGCACTCTGCCTCGCGGGACTGGGTTTGCTGGCGCGCCGTTGATCCGACCATGAATCCCCCTCCAACCGTCCACGACGTCGACGCGGATCCGCGAGGCCTGCGATTGCTGGCCCGGCGCATGGAGTCGATCCCGGCGTGTCTCACGGCGCTCGGCGAAGACAAGGCCTTCCGGCCCGAACGCCGACGACGGCCGGGTCGTGTGGTGGCGACCGGCATCGGCAGCTCGGAAGCCCATGCCCGGCATCTGGTGGGGCTGTTGAACCGCCATGCTTCGGTCCCGGCCGAATACCTGCCGATCGGTGCCTTCGGCGCCGCCGAAGCGATGGATCTCCCGGATCGGACCCTGGTCGTCTTCAGTCAGGGGCTTTCGTCGAACGCGCGGACGGCTCTTGCGAAACGTCACCGATTCGCGGGACGCGTCCTGTTCACCGCATCGACCTCGGCAGGACTTCGTACCGGTGGCAAGCCGGACCGTGCCGAGGTGCTCGAGCGGCTGGTCGCGGAGGGCACAGATGTGGTCCCCTTCCCGCTAGAGGACGAGTACACCATCCTGATCCGGGTGATCGGACCGGCCGCGGGTTTCCTGGCGGCGCGGCTCTGGGCGGGAACGGTCGAGGGCTGCCGCCTGGAACCGGATCCCCGACAAACCGCCCAGGCCGCGACGCAGGCCTATCTCGCCGGAACGGAGGCCGGCCGACGTCTGGTGGACCGTGTGCCCCGCGAAGGCTTCCCTTCCGGACTCGTCATGCCCGTGTCGCCGTGCCTTCTCGACCGCGGCCAGAACCTCTCCTGCAAGTTCGTGGAAGGTTTCTATCAGCCGGCTCCCGCGATGATGGATCTACTCCAGTTCGCCCATGGCCCCTTCCAGCAACTGGTTTCCCAGCCCCGACCGGTGTGGGTGTTGCACCGCGAGGAGGGCACGGAAGCCGACCTGCTGGGGCGGATCCGGGAGATGTGCGAGGGTGCAGGACTGCAGCTGCTGCACGCGGACACCGGGCTTGCCGCCCCGGAGGACCTGCTGCCGATCGAGGCGGAGGGGTTGATGAACCCGGTGGTCCTGCGTTTGGCGGAAGGACTCGGGATCGACCAGGTCCGGTGGCCAGGAAAGGGGCAGGACGGCCCGTTGTACCACTACACAGGACCCATTGCCTGAGGTTGTCGAAACGTCTCAGCCCGCCCGTCCGGGACTGCCGTCGCGCACTTCACGGACCGCCAGCAGCGACGCGGCGAAATAGAGGAAGAGCTGGAAGGCCCCGGCGAAGTCCCGAGTCAGCCACTTGCCGAAGCCGAGGACGATGAAGACGAAGAGACTGAGCACCGCCGTGGCGAGCAGCCAGTCCGGAGACCGGCGCCCCAGGAACTCCAGACGGACCAGGGCGCCCAACGAAAGGATCGCACCCAGGACCTCGAGGACGGCGATGCCCCAGTAGGCGGCGCGGGTTCCAGGAAAACGGCCGAGGAAGGTCTTGCCGAAGACCTCGTCAAACCAGCCTGGGTAGCCGTCCGCGAATTTCCCGAGGCCGGCGAAGCCCCAGACCATCAGGAAGTGGAGATTGATCGCCAGCAGCACGGGGAGGCGGGACCAGTCGGAGGCGGGTTTGGGCATGTTGGAAGGGCTTGGGTCGAAGCCGTGGCTGTTCTCCGACGGATCGTGGGCGACGTCAACGCCGACGCCGCCGGATCGACCGGATGTCCAAGCGGAAAGCACGCTTCCCCCGACGTCTCCTCAACCCTAGTGTCTTGGGCATGAAACATCAGGGGAAGGCGTGGTCCGCCTTCTTGGGAATCTTCTGGCGCGGCGTGGCCGTGGCCGCGGCCTTGGCTGTGGTGCTTTGGGTGGTGGGGATCGTCTCCGGCAGGGGACTCTCCGCCCCGGGCTTGGGCACCGTGGCCTTCCTGCTGGTCGCCTTCACGGCGTTCTCCGCCTACTTCTTCCGGGACCCCGAGGCGAAGGTGCCCGCCGGCGCGGGACTGGTCGTCGCGCCGGGACACGGCAAGGTGGACGTGATCGACGAAGTCGACGAACCGCAGTTCATCGGAGGCAAGGCCAAGCGGGTCTCGATCTTCCTCTCCGTGTTCGACGTCCATGTGCAGCAGGCGCCGGTGGCCGGCAAGGTCGCCTTCCTGAAACACAACCCGGGGCAGTTCCTCAACGCGCTGAAGCTGGAGTCCGCCGCGCTCAACGAGAACGTCGTCATCGGCTTCGAGCCGACCGACCCGGCCGGCGGACGCGTCGCGATCAAGCTGATCACGGGACTCATCGCCCGGCGGATCATCCCTTGGGCGCGGGTGGGGGACGTCGTGGCCAAGGGGGAACGCATCTCGCTGATCCAGTTCGGATCGCGGGTGGACATCTACCTGCCGACGACCGCGACGGTCGCCGTGAAACTGGGAGACCGGGTCGTGGGTGGTGAAACCGTGGTGGCGCGCACCGCTGCATGAAGACCGGACCTACGGAGCCCAGAACCTCGTCTCACGACGAGGAGGTCGATCCCAGGCGTCTCAAGATCTACCTCCTGCCGAACCTGTTCACGGCCGGCAATCTGTTCTGCGGATTCCTGGCGTTGACCAAGATCGTGGAGGCCGACCTCTCCGGGGGATATCAGGACATCAAGCTGGCGCTCCTCTACATCCTCGTGGCCTGCATCCTCGACCTGCTCGACGGGCGCGTGGCCCGGATGGGCGGCTATGAGAGCCCGTTCGGAAGGGAGTTCGACTCCCTGGCGGACATCGTCAGCTTCGGCGTCGCCCCGGCGTTCCTCGTGCATCGGGTGGTCCTTGCGGACGTCTTCGTGAACCACAAGGAGGTGGGCTGGTTCATCGCAGCGTTGTTCGTCATCTGCGGCGCCTTCCGGTTGGCGCGGTTCAACTGCCTCGCCGCGATGTCCGGGTCGGGCGGCGGGAAGTACTTCACCGGCTTCCCGATCCCGATGGCCGCCGGCATGGTGGCTTCGCTGACGCTTTTCCTGATCTGGTGGGACGAAAAGAACTTCCGCGCGGGCTATTGGCGCTATGCGCTGCCGGCGATCCTGATGCTGCTGGCCGCGATGATGGTCAGCGAGGTCCGGTATCCGACCTTCAAGAAGCTCGACTGGCGGACCCAGAAGCCGTTCGTGAAGACGGTTGCGATCGTGCTGCTGGCGGCGCTGATGTTCCTGTTGTGGCAGAAGCTGCTGCCGATCGTGGCCCCGCTGGTGTTCACCGCATATCTCGTCTACGGGTTCGTCCGGCCGTTCATCTCCCGGAAGATGCAGCAGGAGATTGAGCACGACGACGACGAGGAGTCCGCCGCCCCGTGAGCGGCCTGGGTGTGGAAAGAGCCGGATGACCGAGAACTGGCCCCATGTCACCGCCGCGATGTTGGGCATCGTGGCCGGCTTCGTTGCGAGCATGCCGGGCGGCCCGGTCAACGCCACCATCCTGGGGGAGTCCGCCGCCAAGGGGCTCCGCTGGGCCCTCTTCGTGGGTCTGGGCGCGGTCCTGATGGAGGCCATCTATTGTGCCGTCGCCTTTGCCGGCTTCTCCCAGCTCTTCGAGTCGCGGCTGGTCCGGGCGACCATGGAGCTGGCGAGTTTCATCCTCATGCTCTGGCTGGGGATCCGATACCTGCGGGGCGTTCCCATTCCCGGAGAAGACCGCGGGCTGGCGCTGGTCGAGCACCGATTCCACCCGCATACCGCCTTCTGGACCGGATTCCTGCGGGTGTTGGGAAACCCCGGGATCCTGCTGCTTTGGATCACGGTCACCGCAACCTTCACCGCACGTGAATGGCTGCACGGCGACTGGCCGAGCCGTTGGCTCTTCGTGGCGGGTGTCGCCGGCGGGGGATTCCTCTGGTTCCTGGCGCTGGCATGGGGCGTCACGCGGGGCCACGGACGCGTCTCGCCCAGGACCCTGCGTCGGCTTTCCCAAGGAAGCGGCATCCTGCTGCTGTCGGTCGCGGCCGCGGTGGGAGTGAGGTTGGTCCGCCTCATGGCGGAACGCTCCCACTGAAACCGCGGAGCTGCGGAACCCACGGCCGGAACGGGCTCCGATACCGGTCGGGAGTCGTGGAAACGAAAAGGCGCCAGCCGGGTGGGGACCCCGGGAGGCGCCTTTGGGAAAAGCGTTGGGCCTGACTGAAGGCGGAGCGACTACTTACTTCTTCTCCGCCTGCTGGGCATTCACGGCCTGCTGAAGCTTCTCGGCCTGTTCGAAAAGCTTGTTGTAGCGCGCGTTGAGCTCCTCGCAATCGGTCGCGAGCTTCTTGTACTTCTCGACGGTGTCCTTCTGGACGTTGACCACGTTGAGATAGGCCTCGTTGAGCTTCTTCATGCTCTCGTTCTGGGCCTTGATGTCGGTGGCCATCTTTTCGTAGGCAACCTTGTAGGCGTCACCCTGCTTGGTGGCCCGCTCGAGCTTGAGGTTCGCCTCCGCGAGATCGCGCTTGGTGCGGCTCAGCTCGACCTTGTTGGTCTTGTCCTGCTCGGTGAGGCGTTCCTTGAGCTGCTCCACCCGCTTCAGCTCCTCCTCGACGCGTTTGCCGGTCACCTCGATCTCGTGCTTTTGCTCGTTCATCGCCTGCATCTCCTTGCCACGTTCGGCCAGCTGCTTGCGGAGATCGGCGTCGCGATACCACTGGAAGGCCACCAGGCCGCAAAGGCCCAGCGCGAGCGCGATCAGGAGGGAGACACCGGCGGAGGCGGATTGGGAGCGTCGGGAAGAAACGACGTGGGAATGCATGATTCTTGTGAGGTTCAGACAGATCGTCCTGCTGGGTCGGACAGGACAAACCGTGGGGGACAGGGTGTGGAGGAGCGGTGAGTTTGTCAAAGGCCGGACAATCCAGAAACGAAAACGCGCCAGCCGGGAAACCGGTGGCGCGCTGGAAAGGATAGCCGGAGGGCGTTCAGCCGACCACTTCGATGCCCATGTTGCGGGCGGTGCCGGCAATGGTGCGGACTGCAGCCTCCTCGTCGTTGGCGTTCATGTCGGACGCCTTGATCTTGACGATCTCGAGGATCTGCTTGCGGGTCACCTTGCCGACCTTGTCCTTGTTCGGGACCTTGGAGCCGGAGGCGATGCCGGCGGCCTTCTTGAGAAGGACCGAGGCGGGAGGGGACTTGTAGACGCAGGAGAAGGACTTGTCCTGGTACACGGTGATGACCACCGGGATGACCAGACCCGCCTTGTCCTTGGTGGCCGCATTGAACTCCTTGCAGAAGGCCATGATGTTGATGCCCTGCGAGCCCAGCGCGGGACCGACGGGAGGGGCCGGGTTGGCCTGACCTGCCGCGATCTGCAGTTTGACGATGCCAGTTACTTTCTTTGCCATGTTATCTCTCTTTCGGGTTTCGGCGGTTTGCGACGTCGCTGGGAGGCATCACGACTTCTCGACCTGCCAATACTCAAGTTCCACGGGCGTTTTGCGCCCGAAAATGTCGACGGTGACCTTCAGCTTGCCCTTGTCGGGCTCCACTTCCTCGATGACACCGGTGAAGTTGAGGAACGGTCCGTCGTTGATCTTGACCGTTTCGCCCACTTCGAAGCTGACCTTCGGACGCTCGGCGTCCTCGCTCTCGGAGATCTGTTCCTTGATCGTGGCGATCTCCTCGGCGGTGACTTCCATCGGGCGCTCACCGCCGACGAAGCCGATGACCCCTTGGATGTCCTTGACGAAGTACCACGGCTTCTCGAGCGGGCGCTTGCCTTCGTCCAGGAGGATCATCTCGATGTAGACGTAGCCGGGATGGAGCTTGCGGGTGGTGACGGTCTTCTTGCCGCCACGGACCTCGACCACCTTCTCCATGGGAAGGAGCACCTCATTGATGTAGGACTCCATCTCGTCGGTTTTGATGCGACGATTGATGGTGTCGCGGACCTTCTGTTCCTGTCCGGCGAGGGTATGGAGGACGAACCACTGGTGTTTCATGATCAGGAAGCCTTCAGGAGGGCTTTGACGAAGGTGATCATGATCTGATCGACAACGACGGTGAAGACTCCGAGCAGCCCGATCACCACGAAGATCAGGAGGGTGGAGTTCGCCAACTCATCGCGGCTCGGCCAGTTGCATTTCTTCAGTTCCTGCTGGGTCTCGCCAACGTAGGCGGAGAGCTTGGCGATGTAGCCCTGCTTCCAGGCAAAAAGGAAGAGACCGCCAAAAATGGCGGTTCCGATCAGAAGCGGAAGATAGTCTTTCACGATAATTTGGCGGAGGGGGAGGGATTCGAACCCCCGGTGAGCGTCAGCCCACAGCGGTTTTCAAGACCGCCGCATTAGACCACTCTGCCACCCCTCCGGGAGGCTGGCAGGGCGGGAGGGACTCGAACCCCCAACCAACGGTTTTGGAGACCGCTACTCTACCAATTGAGCTAACGCCCTGTCGACCGGCAAATCCGACTGCTGCGACGGAAAACAAGCGGGGTCGGAGAGGAACTCCCCGACCCCGCCTGCCGAAAACTCAGGTCATGACCTCGGAAACACGGCCGGCACCGATGGTGCGACCGCCTTCGCGGATGGCGAAGCGGAGACCCTTCTCCATCGCGACCGGGGCCATCAGCTTGACTTCCACGGCGACGTTGTCACCGGGCATCACCATCTCGACGCCCGTCGGCAGGGAGACCGTGCCGGTCACGTCGGAGGTGCGGAAGTAGAACTGGGGACGGTAGTTGGTGAAGAACGGCGTGTGACGGCCACCCTCGTCCTTCGTCAGGACGTACACCTCGGCCTTGAAGGCGGTGTGGGGCTTGATGCTGCCCGGCTTGGCCAGAACCATTCCGCGCTCCACGTCTTCCTTCTTGATGCCGCGGAGGAGGATTCCGCAGTTGTCACCGGCCTGGACGCTGTCGAGCAGCTTCCGGAACATTTCCATGTCCGTGGCGGTGGTCTTGCGGGTGTCCTTCAGACCGACGATCTCGACTTCCTCCATCTTCTTGAGGACGCCGCGCTCGACACGACCGGTCACGACCGTGCCGCGACCTTCGATGTTGAACACGTCCTCGATGCACATGAGGAACGGCTTGTCGGCCTCGCGGACAGGCTCCGGGACGAAGGTGTCCAGCGCCTCGAGCAGGTCGGCGATCGCCCTCTCGCCCTCGGGGGTTCCGGAGATGGCGGCCGTGGCCGAGCCACGGACGATCGGGGTCTTCTCCCCGGGGAAACCATACTTGGTGAGCAGGTCACGGATCTCCATCTCGATCAGCTCGAGGAGGTCCGCATCGGCGAGGTCGACCTTGTTCAGGAAGACGACGATGCTCGGAACGCCGACCTGACGGGCGAGCA